>NZ_CP101457.1 GCF_024362485.1 Natronobeatus ordinarius
ACGAGGAGAACGAGGTCATTGATAGCGATCAGTTCGATGTGGAGCGCGCCCGTGCAAGTGAGGACACGCGCGAGGCACTCGCCTGGCTGCTGGCGAGCCGACTCAACACCATCACGGCGACGAACATGATCGCCCATGGGGTCGACGTCAATCGATTCAATATGATGACGTTCTTCGGGATGCCTCGTGGGACTGCTGAATACATCCAGGCAAGTTCCCGTGCAGGACGGTCCCGTCCTGGCCTCGTGTTCAACGTTGCACATCCCATCCGGGAGCGTGACCTGAGTCACTACCACTTCTTCGAGAAGTACCACGCCTTCCTCGATCGGCTGGTCGAGCCCGTTCCGATCAACCGCTGGGCGAAAAACAGCGTCAAACAGACCCATCCGGGTCTATTCATGGGGCTGCTGCTCAACCACTATATGTACCGCGAGGGCGCCGGGAACCTCTACTTCGGTGATAACGCCGAGGAATTCGCTAACTCCGTCGACGAAAAAGAGCTCCGCCAGCAGATGCTGGGAATGTTCGGTGATCCTGACGACCACGAGGAGTTCCAGGGCGATATCGAGGATCTTACGAAAGAGGCTCTCTCACAGCTCCGGCTCGACGACGACCAGTGGACGAGCGGCCGCATCAAGCGCTCGCCGATGCGCAGCCTTCGGGACGTCGACGAGCAGCTCCAAATCCGGTCTGAGTACCGCTACCGAGAAATCTTCGAAACCATGGACAACCGGTGATCAACAATGAGCATGCAACGTAGCCGCCACCAGATCCTGTATCAGTTCCTTCCCGGGAACACGTTCGACTACAGCGACAAGCGCGGCATATGGCAGGTGAACCGCCTCGAAACCACTGACGCAAGCGGCCAGGTCGACCGGGAGTACATCGTCGAGCGTGTGTTCGCCAGGGCGAAGAACTGGGACGGCGGTGAGCAGGGGTTCACGTCGAACCGACCCGCCCACTACGACTTTGCCGAGCCCAAGGAGGTTCGTGCCCGTCCGTTCCCGACGACTTTCTACTGCACGAGCTGCCAGAAGGTTCACGGGTACTACTCCGCGGATGACCTCAAGGGGAAAAACCAGGCGCTGAAGTGCCAGAAATCGGGCTGCAACGGAGACCTGAAGCAGTTCCAGTTCGCCAGCGTCCACAGCTGTGGGGAGATCAGGCGGCTGTACCCCCAGAAGTGTCCCGAGCATGGCGACCAACATATCGTCCTCGACACACAGGATAGCCAGCGTGCCCAGAACTTCAAATGGCGCTGTGACATCTGTGGGTGGGACACTCGGGTGAGCTACTATCAGAACTGTGGCTGTGACTACGTCCCGCCGGCCTACGAGCATGATCCGGACGAGGACAAGATGTACACCACCGTCCATCGTGCAGGCTCAACGTACTACCCGCACTACCTGACGACGGTGAACCTGCACACCTCGGGAATTGGGCACCTCCGCGGAAGCGAGGACGGGTCACGTAAGGCACTCGCCAAGCACCTCGGGCTCTCTGATTCCCCACTGCAGGCCGTCGACATGAACGAAGGGATTGAGGGAGTCGAAATAGATGATGACCGGAAGATCGAAGTCTACCAGACCGAACCCGAGGTCGAGTCGCTGGCCAAGGCCGAAGAGTGGCTCCGCGAGCACGGCGAGATTGACAGCCAGACTGTCGGTGAAGCCATCGCAGACCTGATCGACCTTAACGCGGGCGAGGACGCTGAGGAGATGACCGACGCCGGCGACGAACTCCTCCAGTACGTGCTCAGTCTCGAGGAACTCACCGCCCACACAATCGACGAGCTGGAGGGCGACGCTCGCAACGAGGGGTTCCCACAGAAGGCCGATAAGATCTCAACCTACTCCAACGATATCGAGCGTCTCGGGTTGAGGGAAGTTCGCGTTATCGAGGATTTCCCTGTTCAGACGTTCGTCTACGGGTACACGCGTGGTAGCCGTGAGGAGGATGAAGCTCGACTGAACGCCTTCTCCCAGAACGCAAGCAGCGGCGACGGGACCCCGATCTTCGTCGATACCTCAGAAACCGAGGCGACACAGTTCGACCTCGATCCAGCCGCGGTGTTACTCTGGCTGGCTGTCAACATCCCAGGAACCAGTGACGAAGACGAAGTTCGGGGGAACATCACGCTTCCTACACTCCCAGAGAACCCGGAGGAGGCCGACATCGATCGAGCACGGGCGGCTATCAAAGAGCTCTCGGAAGCTGAACAGTGGGCGTTCCTGCTAAATCATCTCGACCCCGTCGACCAGTACGGCCGATTCGAGACCACCACTGATGACACCGTCGAGGGTCAGGTGACAAAGTACGTCTTCGAGATGCTTCACACGCTCTCACACATCCTGCTGAAGCAGGCGAGTACCATCAGCGGGTTCGACCGGACGAACCTGAGCGAGTTCCTCTTCCCGCGTGCGCTGTCCGTGGTGATATACACCAACAACCGGGAGGATTTCAACATCGGTGGAATGACCACCATGGTCGAACAGCAACTGGACGATCTCCTGGGCCAGGCGAAAGCCCACGGGAACGAGTGCATGATGGACCCAGTCTGCTCACAGCGTGACGGAGCCTGTCTATCCTGTCTCCACGTGAGCGAGATCAGCTGTTCGTACTTCAACCAGGTCCTCTGTCGGGACTACCTGTTCGGGAGCAGACCCAACACGGACCGATCTATCGAGGGGTTCTGGCGACTGTAACAATCCCGCATCTCGTTTCAACCTATGTCCAGCCAACACCCAACCATTGATCGGACGCTGGCAATCGCCGATATTGCGGAGCATGATGAGACACTTCTGGACGAACTGGAGGGTCTCCTCCTCGTCGCTGCGGGCCGAGGTGAGCGTCTCTCTCCTGCTGCTGTTGCCCGCGATACGAGACTGAGCCGGGAAGGGGCAACCGACCTCTTCCGCCAGTTTCTGCAGTGCGATGTTGTCCAGCGAGAGTCTTACGGAACGGACCTGGTGGAGACCCGTTTTAGGGTCGACGCCACACGAACCCGCCAGGTACTCGAGCATGCTCGTGAGTCGATTCGCATACTGGCGGCCCATCAAGAACGAGTCCCGACGACAACGGTAACGCCACTGATCACATTCCCCGACGATCCTGCATTCAGCGCCACGACTGCCGCTTCGTTCGGGATGGATGGACTGCTCTCGACGCTGGCCAGCAAGATCAAACGCTGTGACAGCGAGATTATCCTGCTCTCCCCGTTTTTCGAGGGAGAAGGCTTCGGTCGTCTCGCCGACGTACTCCTCGATGCACTCGAACGGGGGGTCGAACTGACGATTGTCACGCGCTATCTGTCGGATACAGACTCGCACAACTACCACGTCATCCAGTCGTTCATGGACCGCGTTGCGGAGCAGGAGGTCGCTTCACGCGTCTCGCTCGTCGACTATACGGTCTGGGACGATAGCATCCCGATGGAGAAGCGAACGCAAGATGGGGAGAACCCGCGGTTTACCCTCCACGCAAAGGTCATGCTGTTCGACTCCCAAGCTGCGTATGTTGGAAGCGCTAACGTCACCGATTATGGGTTCGATCGGTACCTCGAACTCGGCGTGCTTCTCGAAGGTGCGAAGGTCACACCCTTCCGAGAGCTCTGTACCTTCCTCCTTGACTCCTCAGGTGCGGTTCGTGTCGATATCTGAGTGGGTCACTTTCTCCGGTCAAGCATCAGACGATATCGTCGTGAAGACGACATCCGATCGCGGGATGGCATCGTGTTTCACGGTCGTTGAAAAGTATTAACTGTTTGCAAGATAGCGACTACGCTATAGCTTCGCTGTCGTACCCATCCCTTTAGCCACCAAAATGACGGACTCCAGCACATACCGGACGAACCGCGACCTGTTCTCAAACCATTACCTGGACGACCATCTCCGAGACACGGAGCCCTGGAACGAGGTTCCAGACGCCGATGTTGAGGCGGCCTACGAGGAGATCACCGATCTCTGGACAGAAAAACAGGAACGTGTCGACGACTACAACGAGGCACAGTTAGAGAGGAACTTCATCCGGCCAATCTTCGACATCCTCGGTATCCCGTTCGAAATCGAGGAGACGGTCATGCGAAACGCTCGGCGACCCGACTACGGATTCTTCCCAAGCGAGGAAGCAGCCGACGCTGCATTCGATCGCGAGAATTTCTACGAGGAAGCGACCGCCGTCGCCGACGCAAAGCGATGGGGACGAAAGCTCGACACACGTGGGGAGGAAAAACGTGACTTCGAGAACCCGAGCTATCAGATCCACCGCTATCTCCAAGAGACGCCAGCCCAGTGGGCGGTCCTCACGAACGGCGAAAAGTGGCGGATCTACTACGGGCCAACGAGTCACCGACTGGACTCCTACTACGAGATCGACCTTCCTGAACTCCTCGACATCGTCGATAGTGAGAGTGATTTTGAAGCGTTCAAAGAGTTCTACCTGTTCTTCCGCCAAGAAGCGTTCCTCCCCGATCACACCGGCGACTGCTTCCTTGACGACGTATACGACGAGTCGAGCATCTTCGCCGAGGAACTGGGTGAGGACCTCCAGGAAAACATCTATGAGGCGATTCGCGTGCTCGCAGAGGGGTTCCTCGACACGAACGACGACCTCGATGAGGGCGATCTCGAGCTGATCCACGACAGTTCACTCATCTACCTTTACCGGCTCATCTTCGTCCTTTACGCCGAAAGCGAGGGACGGAACCTGCTCCCCACGGACAACGAGATCTACAGCGGGAGTTACAGTCTGAACGAACTGAAACAGACGGTCGTCGAGAACCGTGACGCGACCCAGCAGCACTACCAGACCTGGCAGACGGACCTCTGGGACCAGCTTGAGGAGCTCTTCATCCTGATCGACGAGGGTAGCCAGGGGCAGGGTATTCCAAAGGAGGACCTCTACATTCCCGCGTACAACGGTGGGCTATTCAGGTCGGACCCAGACGACAGTGACAGCGTCGAGGCGCAATTCCTCTCAAATCATGAAGTCGGCGACGCGTATCTCGCGGAAGTCATCGAACTTCTCACCCGTCACGAAGCCGACGAAGGGAAGGGGAAGGTGTTCGTCGATTACTCCTCGCTGGACGAGCGAAACCTTGGTTCCATTTACGAGGGACTGCTAGAGTACAAACTCGACGTGGCCGACGAGCCGTTGACCGTCGACGACGGTGAGTACACCCCCGCCGGGGAGGGCGATGACATCACCATCGAGGCGGGAGAAGTGTATCTTCGAACCGACGACGGGGAGCGCAAGGCCACAGGATCGTACTATACACCCGAGTACGTCGTCGAGTACATCGTCGACGAGACGCTCGGGCCGCTGGTCGACGAGATACGCGCGGACCTCATGTCCCAGAGTGCGGACACGACTCATAGCCGAGAAGGTGGATTTGCCGACGAGTTCGCCGAACGGATTTTCGACCTCACTGTGTTGGACCCCGCGATGGGAAGTGGGCATTTCCCGGTCAACGCGGTGGACTACCTCGCCCGAAAGATCATCGACGCCCAGGAGAAGCAGGACCGGCAGGCGATTGACTCCGAGGACGCCGAGGTGCGAGCACCGACGACGAAGGAGGGCGAACTACGGGACATCAACTGGGCCCGACGCAAAGTTGCTCAGCGCTGTATCTACGGCGTCGACGTCAATCCGCTCGCAACCGAGCTAGCAAAGGTCTCTCTCTGGCTGCGGACGCTCGCGGCCGAGCAACCGCTTGCGTTCCTGGACCACCACCTCAAGACCGGAAACTCGCTCGTCGGGAGTGACATCGAGGATGTGCTGTCCAACGGCGACGGTGCCAAGACTGAAGACGGCCAGCTAACACTCCAGCAGTCGCTCGACCACACGCGCAAGCGTGCGATGGAGCACGTCACCGACCGCTTCCAGGACTTGCTCAACATTGACAACGAGACGCTGGAGGATGCAAAGGAGATGGAAGCGGTCTACGACGACGTGCGTGACGACCCCCTGTACCAGAAGCTCCTTGCGATGGCTAACGTCCACACCGCTGACGCGTTCGGGCTTGATATACCCAGTGACGCCGACGAGCGAATGGCCCGCGCGCTCCACAGTGACACGTGGGAGAACATCGAAGAACAGGACTGGTTCAAGAGCGCGCAGGCGATGGCCGAGGAGGAACGCTTCTTCCACTGGGAACTGGAGTTCCCGATGGCGTTCTACGATCAGGATGGAGAGCGGAAAGCGGATGCCGGGTTTGATGCGGTTATTGGGAATCCACCATATGTGAACTCGAAATATCTTGCCAGCTCAGAGAAGAGCTACTTGGAGAACCGATATACCTCTACTACTGGTCGATGGGATATTTACTTGCCATTTACAGAATTGGCGGTGGAAATCTCGACAGGGGTTGTCTCTTTCATCGAGCCTTCTATGTTCTTCAGAAGGGAATATGGTGAGGGTTTGCGTCAATTTATCACCGAGAATGCGACGGTAACTGAGATAGTTGATTTCTCTGATTTGACAATATTTTCAGGTGTCACTAACTATGTGTCAATCTTAACACTCGACAAATCAGATATGGACGAGTTTGAGGTATTAGTTCCCAGTACGCCTCACGATTTCGCCAATTCTGAAAAAGATGATATTCATGGGTATTCCCTTCGAAATTCTGATCTTGGATCGGACGCTTGGCAGGTAATCCCCGCAGAGGTAGTACAAGTGATGGAGTCTTTGCCAACTGATTTCTCGAGATTAGATGAAGTCACAACGTCAATTACAGAAGGAATTCACTCTGGTCGGGATAGCGTGTTCTACGTAACTCAGGAAGTCATAGACTCGTGGGGGCTTGAGACTGAACTCCTCCACCCTTTGCTTAAAGGAAAGCATGTACACCGATATGAACCCTTAGAAACAGAGCTTTTCGTCATTTATCCATATGATGGCGAGAAGGTGATTTCTCCACAGGAGATGAGGGGAGAGTATCCTAACACTTGGGAATACCTCAACCACCATGAAGATGACATCAAGGGGCGGGAATATCTAATGAACACATCCGGTTACGTTTGGTACGAACTATGGCGAAAGCGAGAGCGAGAGATTTTCTCGAATCCTAAGATTCTGCTCCCAATGATATCAGACGGGAGTAACTTCACTGTTGATCGAGGTGAGAAGGAATTTTACTTTAATACCAAGGTGAAGAGTATCCGAATGACGGATGATGCTAGTCTTCCAATCGACGATTTATTAGGATTGCTTAACTCCAAGCTACTGGAATTTATTTATAAAGGAATTGCACCGCCTAAGGATGGAGGCTTTCGGGCATACACCACAGGTTTTCTCTCCGAACTCCAAGTCCCCGACTCAAAGGTTCCTGAAGTTGGTGAAAGTGCCAGAGAGCTGATTGAATATAGATCTGAAAAAGATAAACTTAATCTCTCATTGGTTGACTACCTCGGTAACTACGAAGAGGGCCCGAACCTCCCCGATATCGGCATCTTCCAGCCCACTAACCCCGAGTATCTCGACGCCACCACCGAGGACTACGACAAACTCCAGATCGAACGAGCTCGCACGAAGCGCGACAGATCGACAGTCACCATCGAGGCGACAGCGCGCTACAAGCCAGAGGACGAAGAAGAGTTCGAGACCGACACCTATGGTTACACGGAGACAGAGTTCTTCAAGGCGTTCACGCTCACGAACCTGAGCGAGGAGGAGGCCACGCTGGTTGAGGCATTCGTCCCTGTCGCCGTCGATGAAGAGATTGCGAACTTCTCTGATAACGCCACAAAGACAATATCTCTGCTGGACCGGCTGAAGGCGATGACGCTGCCCGACCCCGACGATGTCAAGGACGATCTCCGGCGGTACATAGAGAACCGTGAACGCGCCGACGAACTCGACCAGAAGATTGAGAAGACAGACCAGCTCATCGACGAGATCGTCTACGACCTCTACGATCTGACCGACGAAGAAATCAAGATTGTAGAAGAAGCCGTCGCCGACGACTGACCTATATTTACCACAACATTACAGCCACGACAGCCCGGCGTTCAGCTCCTCGAGGAATCCCGGTCGCACCTGAACGCCCGGCGGGAACGCGATCGACTCGCCCTCTTTCTCGGTGATCGTCTCGCGGAGGAACGGATGTGCAGGCTCGAAAGACGGGCTCGTCCGGATCCGATACTCACTGTCGACCGTGAACAGCGCGGCGTCGAACGCCCGGTGATGGAGCGAGTTCAGCACGAGCACGTTCCCCGAGTGCTCTGCGAGGTCGGGGTGCTGGCTCCGCGGCAGTATGTGCGCCAGGTCGAGTAGCGACTCCTCACGGATACCAGTCATCGGGCAGGCATGCCCGTACCGTTCGAACGTCTCTGTCCGGAACGCTTTACTCACCATTGTCTCGGTCGTTTCGTAGCGCCGAACCTCTCCTTCCGTATCGAGCGGCTCGCCAGTCGGCCACTGAGAGACCTCTCCTTGCCTGACCCACTGCTTCCAGACCTCGGGCGCCTGGTCGTCGTTGTTCGTCTGCGCACGCTCGTGGAGCCACGAGACAGGAACCGCTTGTGTGTTGAGAATTGAGAAGTGAAAGCGATAGTTCGGTATCTGTTCTCCCGAATCGTCCTGATAGGTGTGTACCTCAAAGTGATCCGGGACACAAAGCCCACAGAACTCGACGACGCCGCTCTCTGGCTTCCGGAACACCAGCACGGGGGGTACCTCCTCACGCCGTCCCGAGGCAGCCCTGTCGAACGCTTCCTTGATCTTCGTGTTCTGCGCCGAGTCGTCGTACCGGAGACCCCTCTTCGCGTCGCCCCAGTAACTCACGTACCCTGCGTTGACCGCCAGTGTATCTTCCCACGGATCATCGTGCTGTGAGACGCCTGCATCGTTGGAGACGAGAATTAACGCGGCGGGCATCTCTGAGCGATCTGCGCTGAGGTCGCGGATTCCACCTGTGTTTTTGATTCCACTACCCAGTGGGCCGCGGATCCACCGCAGGAACTGGTCTTCCGCGTTCCTGAAACTCCCTGTGTCCCGATAGGCTTCGCCGACGCGGAACGCTCGCTGCATGCTGTCATTCTGGTCACCAGTGGTTGAAATACATTGGTCTGATTAGCAGCGAATGACCGTTCAATCGCGGTCCAGTGTCGGCCCTGACTTCTGTTTAGACAACCGATAAACATATTTATGTTCAAGTACCCACATATTCGGTAATGGGTTCAGATTCGGGGAATGTCGCTGAATTTCTCAAACAATACGCCTTCGAGCCGTCTGCAGACTACACAGTAGAAAGCGCGGAGAGGGGAGTGGAAAAGCTCGAATCAGGATGCAGTGCTTTTCTCGAGAAAGTGGGCTATGATTCTGATCGAATTGAGCACCGGGTGTATCTGGACCCGGAAGGATCGTCAGATCTCGATCAGTTTGTCGCTGATTTCGTGATCCGGCAACGAACAACCGAATCAATCCGTATCCTCGCGTGCACGTTGATGGGTGAGAGGCATGATGTTAACCATGAGAGGAACTCTGTAACCTCAATGGACCTTGCTTCTCGGTACTTCGATTATTTCGGTACTCTCGATTACCGCTTTTTTATCATATTCACAAACTATTATCTAATCATAGCAGAGCCGGATGGGTCTCTTGATGTATACGCCTATGACCGATTGACGAAGTCAGAAGCTGAAGAAATAAGGACACAGATCAGCCCTCTTCGAGAGCACGGTGACTAATTTGCGGAAAGTTAAGTCCGGCCGCCACATCTTGATATATCAGTGTCTGATTGCGCGTGTAATTTCGATGTCGGGGACCGCGTCAGCTTCGCGGGCGGTGAAGGCGAGCTCGTCAAGATCAATCATCGACCATCGGGCCAGTGTCTGCTCCACATCCTGACCGACGGCGATGACTCGAAGAAGCTCCCTGCTGCAGTTGTTGACCTGATAGACAGCAGCGACGCGCTGCTCGAGAAGGGCGAGTTCGATGATCCGGAACGGTTCAACCTCCGTGCCAAGGCAGCCGAACTAGATCTCGCCCATCGCCAGGACCGATTCGTCGCGCTAGAAAACAACCGCATCGATATCGCTCCCCACCAGGTGAAGGCTGCACATGAGATCCTCACCTCTTACGACCATCGCTACCTCATCGGCGACGAGGTGGGCCTCGGGAAGACGATCGAGGCAGCGATCGTCATCGAGGAACTCGCTGCCCGCGGACAGGCAGATCGCGTGCTCATCGTCGCCCCTGCGCCGCTTACCACGCAGTGGCAGGAAGAACTCCGCGAGAAATTCGACACGAACTACGTCATCTACGACCGCGATTACGTCGAGGCCAAGAAGGACGCCTACCCTGCCGAGAACGTCTGGTCGCACGAAGACCGTATCATCACCTCCATCGACTTCGCCAAACAGGACGACATGCGTTCGGCGCTGAAGAACGTCCAGGAGGACTGGGACATCGCCCTCTTCGACGAGTCCCATCACCTCACCGCTCGCCGTGAGGGGAAGCGCGGCGTCGACAAAACGGACCGATACAGGGTTGGGGAGGTGGTTTCTGAAACCTCCGACGGGTTGCTGTTCCTGACCGGAACACCCCATAACGGGAAGCGTGATCAGTTCTACTTCATGATCTCGCTACTCGATCCCTATCGCTTCCGCGACGAACACGGTGTCGACAAAGAGGGACTGCAAGACCTGATGATCCGTCGATTGAAGGACGAGATGTACGAGGCGGACGGGTCGCCAATGTTCCCCGAGAAGAACATTCAGACGCTCCCGGTTGGGTTCACAGAGGAGGAACGGCAACTCTACGACGACATCACGGAGTACATCACCGAGCACTATAACCTCGCCAGCCGGGAAGAGAACGACGCTGCGGGGTTTGCAATGGTCCTCTACCAGAAACGCCTCGTCTCCTCGATCTACGCGATTCAGCAATCCCTCCGGAACCGAATGGAGTCCATCAAGGCGGGCGGTGCCGACCCGAGCGACCTCTCTCCAGTTACGAAGAGTCTGCTCGATGAGTATCGGGAGGACCCCGAGATGCTCACGGAGGCACAGCGTGAACACGTCGAAGAAGAGCTTGGAGGTGCCGTTGCCTCTGGTGATCCGGAGAAGATCGAAGAAGAACTCTCGATTGTCCGTGACCTCTACAACCAGGCAAAGTCCATTCAGGTGGACTCAAAGGCAGAAAAACTGCGGGAGTATGTCGATGGGATTCTGGAAGAGGACCCTGACGAGAAAATACTCATTTTTACTGAATACACAGACACGCTCGAGTACCTCAAGGGCCGGGTGTTCGGAGACAGGGATATCGCGGAAATATACGGCGATCTCACCCAGTCTCAGCGCCAGCAGCAGTTCAAGAAGTTCGAAGGCTCGGCGAACGTGATGCTGGCAACGGATGCCGCTCGGGAAGGACTGAACCTGCAGTTCGCGCACCTCATGGTGAACTACGACCTGCCCTGGAACCCGACCCGGATCGACCAGCGTATTGGACGGCTACACCGCTACGGGCAAAAGGAGACTGTCGAAATTCGGAACCTGTTCTTCAAGGACACACGTGAAAGCATAATTCTCGAGAGCCTTCTTGAGAGAATCGACGAAATCGAGGACACACTCGGAATGAGTTCGGACGTCCTCGGGCTCGTACTCGAAGACGTCGATCTAGAGGAACAGATCATGTCCGCACTCGCGACCGGACAGAGTCCCGATACCGTTGTCGACGAGCTCGAGGCCATCGTCGAAGACCAAGAAGAGGCCGTCCAGCGCGTCGACAAGGAACTCCTCATCCGAGATAAGTTCGACCTGAGCAAGGAAGACCGCGATATCCTCGATATCGTCGAGGAGAGCGCTACTGATACGGTCAGTGACGAGGACATCGAATATCTTGTCAGAACCGTCTGTCAAGAGTTCGGTGGTAGCCTCGAAAACGTTCGTCCCGGTCCTGCCGAAGACGGTGGTGATGTGTTTGATCTGATCGTTCCTGATCGAGTTACCAGTGACGATGTCGCGAGCCGATATGACGGTGCAACCTTCGACCGTGAGAACGCGCTTGCAGACGAAGATCTCGAATTTATTACACTCGACCACCCCGTGGTCCGGGCAATGATGGCGTACTGTCTTGATACAGATGTTGTTGGTGGACAGACGGCTATCCTCACTGGGGGAGAAGAACTGAACACACCAGGACTCCTTTGTCATTACCGGATTGGCTATCTCTCAGGAACAGGTGATACGGTGACTGAGAAACTCGCACAGGTCTACGTCACCCCCGATGGCACGATTCAGACCGAGAACATCCACATTACGGGTGGACTGCCCCCATCAGCTATCGACGGACATCCCGCAATTGGTACTGTGGCCGCGCAGGCCGAACGGCTCGTCTCGAAAGCAGACGATGTGGCCTGGGAACTCATCGACGACCTCGCACAAGAAGCACGCGCAGACCGAGAGCGAGAAGTCCGCATTCGTCGGGAGCACGCCAAGAACTATTTCGAGTATCGGATGGAAGATCTCGAAGAACGAATCGAGCAATTCGAAAAACGTGACCGTGCAGGTGAAGATATGAGCGCAGTACTCGCAAAGCACCGCAGCGAGCTTGCTGAATTACGAGAGGAGAAAAATGCAGAGATGACCCGGCTTGATGGGGAAGAACAGGTCGTTCCCGATGAACCCGATCTCGTGAATATGGCCGTCGTCGTCGACGCCTTCAATAACTGATCACAGTTCCGAACGACTTTCCTCACTCCCACCGTTTCGTTCGCACAATGGATTCGGGACCATCTGCTATCGATCTCTTTTGTGGCGCTGGGGGGCTCACCGAAGGACTCAGACGGGCTGGATACGACGTACGCTGGGCGATCGATTATGACGAATCTGCCGTCGAAACATACCGTGAGAACCACGGCGATCACGCTATTCGGGCAGATATCCGTGAAACGCACCCTGCGGAAGATGGTCCCGATATCGAGCCGGGCGATCTTGACCTCGTTGCGGGAGGGCCACCCTGCCCATCGTTCTCTACGATCGGTCGTTCAAAGCTCGGCTCTCTCGAGGATCGCTCCGTCGATGAGGACGATCGGAACGTTCTGTATCTTGATTTCCTCCGGTACGTCAAGCATTTCCAACCACGGGCGTTCGTCATGGAGAACGTTCCCGGAATGTTGACCGACACAGTCACTGTCGAGTCAGACACAGTCCAAGAGTCTCTCCCGATCGGGCCAGGACAGGAGGTTGAGCAGTCCCCGGTTGGTGAAGAGGTTCCTGTTACAGAGATTATCCTTGAGGAAATGAAGGGGCTTGGCTATACTGTAGACTGGTTCCTCGTCGACGCAGCGGATTTCGGTGTTCCCCAGCATCGAGAACGGCTCTTCTTCATCGGCCGGCGAACAGGAAAGGCTCTACCGGAACTCACCCGGTGGTCCACCCACCGAGAGCCGACCGACCGAGAGAAAGAGCAGCAGATGCAGATTCGTCCCGAACTGAGGGACAGCACTGATGAAGCCCAAGAGACGTTCAATACTGGTTTATCCTCTGTCCTCCCCCCTTTTGAGGCCGATCGGGAATACAGACATCCCTACCTCACCGTCGCAGACGCAATTATGGACTTGCCGCCGATTTCCCCTGGTGGGGGGATGCCACCGAGGCAAGCAACTGAGTATACGCTTCCTCCCGTCTCCCCGTATCAGGAATGGGCACGAAATATCACAGATGGCGAGGACTGGGAGGATCAGCCCCTTCGTAACCACGACGCACGCTGGCACAATCATCTCGACCTCTCGATATACAAGCTGCTTGGGCACGGCGTCGGCTGGAACATCGGTCAGGTAAGTACTGGGCTCCAACCATACCGCGACGACGTGTTTCCCGATAAGTACAAGAAGCAGAATCCCGCGAAGCCAGCGTCGACAATTCTCGCACATATCCAAAAGGATGGGCACATGTTCATCCACCCGTCGGAGGCTCGATCGCTCTCTCCTCGAGAAGCGGCTCGTCTACAGTCGTTCAAGGACACATACTGGTTCCCGGAAAGCCGGACAAACGCGTACCGCCTGATCGGCAATGCGGTACCACCTCGACTCGGGGAGGCAGTCGGTGTTGCGATTCGCCAGACAATTCTTTCAGATAGGCACTCAAGCACAGCCAGTACATCGTGACGAGTACTTGTCTTATTTATAAGGGTCCGAAATCAGCTTGCTAACAGTGAGTTGGCTACTTGAGGTCAAAATACGATTGCGAAATACTGTCCAGAGCGTACTCATACTATCTGCCAAAGGGTTAATTATACCTGAATAACAATATTTGCAGAGTGTCAGACGAGAATCCGTTCAAACCCGGGGACAGGGTATCGTTCTTCGGTGGAGAGGGAATCGTTGTTCGCGTAGATGATGATTGTCTCCTTATTCATACGGATGATGGTCGCATAGTTAAACAGAAACCGGATCTTCCCCTGGTGTCAAAGATGGTTGATTTTGAAAGCGGTGAGAAGGTACAGTTCCCCGGCGGCGAGGGTGAAATCATAAAGATCGAAAAGCGCCCTGATCGTGCCGATCTGCTCTACGTCCACACAACTGATGGCGGCCTCAAGACGGTACCTGCCGACAAGAAAGGAGTCGAACCGTTAGCGAGTATTGCAGACCAGCTCTCACTTGAGCAATTCGACACGGGATCGAGGTTCGATCTCCTCGAAAAAGCCGTCCGTTTGGATCTCGCCTACCGATTTGATCGATTTATATCACTCGAGGGAAACCGGATTGATGTGACGCCCCATCAGGTCGAAGCAGCTCACGAGATACTGAGTTCGCACGATCAGCGCTACCTCATCGGCGATGAGGTCGGGCTCGGGAAGACCATCGAGGCAGGAATCGTTATCGAAGAGTTGCTCGCCCGCGGTCGGGCTGAGCGGGCCCTGATCGTCACTCCCGCCTCGCTCAAAACGCAATGGCAGGAGGAGATGAAGGACAAGTTCGATCAGGAGTACGTCATTTACGACCGCAATTACGTGAATAGCGTCTGTCAAACGGCTTCAAAAGACGAGGTGTGGGAACAGGACGATCTAATCATTACTTCGATCGATTTTGCCAAGCAGGATGATATGCTCGAAGCCCTCGAGAATACCGAGTGGGACATTGCAGTCTTCGACGAAGCTCATCACCTGACTGCTCGAAAAGAGAACGACGGGTCGCTCAGTAAAACAGACCGATACAATGTCGGCGAGGCTGTTTCTCCCAACACTGATGCACTGCTCTTCCTGACCGGAACACCGCACAAAGGGAAACACGATCAGTTCTATCTCATGATCGATCTCCTGGAGCCATACCGCTTCGAGGATGAACACGATATTTCCCCAGAGAAGCTCCGAGATGTGATGATTCGACGTCTCAAGAGTAATCCGAATATGGTTCACTCTGATGGCTCTCCGATGTTCCCGGAAAAGAAGATCCACACGCGCCCAGTCGAGTTCTCTGAACAGGAACACAGGCTCTATGAGGACATCACCGATTATCTCCAGAATCACTATCGACTGGGTGAAGAACAGGAATCGCACACAGCTGGGTTTACGATGGTTATCTACCAGAAGCGACTGGTCTCCAGTATCCGTGCAATACAGCGCTCACTCGAGAAACGAGCTCGGATTTTGCGAAATGGTGGCCAGAATGGGAGTCTCTCACTGGTAGTCAAGAAGCTGCTGCCACAGTATCGAGAACGACCAGAAACTCTCACCGATAAGCAGCGTGAGCGTATTGAAGATGAGTTGCAGGAAGTTTCTGGCGGTCAAGGTCCCGAACATTTAAAGAAGGAGCTGGAGGTTCTCGAAGGACTTATTGAGCGCGCTCGATCGATCAATGTGGACTCGAAAGCTCGAGAACTTCGAGAGTTTGTGGAAGGTCTGCTTTCGAAGGACTCGGATGAGAAGGTTCTCGTATTCACCGAATACACGGACACGCTCGAGTATCTCCGTGACGAGGTTCTCGATGATCACGATATCGCCCAGATCCACGGATCGATGGGACAACAGGTTCGTCGAGAACAGGTCGAGAAATTCCGCAACGAGGCGAATGTGATGCTGGCGACCGATGCGGCCAGGGAGGGTATCAACCTCCAGTTCGCGCACATCATGATAAACTACGACCTGCCCTGGAACCCGATCCGTATCGACCAGCGGATGGGTCGTCTCCATCGATACGGCCAAACCCGAGACGTCCATATCCACAACCTCTTCGTAAACGATACTCGAGAAAGCGAGATTCTCGAACAGCTGATCGAGAAAATCGACCGGATCGAAAGCGATCTCGGAATGCACTCGGACGTACTGGGAATGGTACTCGACGACAGTGATTTCGACCTCGAAGAGCGGATTATGGACGCGGTTACGAACAATGAGTCGAGTAAGAAAGTCGTCGACGATCTCGATAGAATTATCGAAGAACGCAAAGAGGCAGTGAAAACGGTACAGGACAACTTCCTCATCAGTGACCAGTTCGGAGAGTCCGATCTCGAAGAGATACAGGAGTTGATCGAGGAGAGCAGAAAGGATCACGTCGGTCAAAGCGAGGTTCGTGAGCTCCTCGAGCTGTTTTTCGTGGAGTTTGATGGAGAAATCTCAGAACGGAGTGACAGTCGCTACAGCGGAGAAGTGTTCTCAATCGATGTCCCGGGGGTCATCGAACTGAGTAGCGACGAGATTCGTGGTTCGTATACGCGAGCAACGTTCGACCAAGAGATTGCGAAAGAGGACAGTAACCTGGAGTTCCTGTCGGTGAATCACCCCGTCGTACAGTCCATTGTTGAGTACTGCCTCGACGGGAACTGGATCGATGGGCGAACGGTAGTGAAACGTACCGCTGACGAGTCGGCTGAACTAGGTCTCAAGTGTAACTTCCGGCTCAGTTATGAAACGGCAGACGGGAGGAACGAGACTGAGGAATTCGTATCTCTGTATGTAAGCGGTGATGGGGACGTCTGGTCTGAAATACCCGATAGCGATAGTTCGATTTCACCGGACAAAGTCGGGGATCACCCGGAGATCGATCCGATAACAAAGAACGCCAGAGAGCTGATTGATGTAGCCAAGAGAGAAGCACAGCACCAAGTTGAGGCGATGGCTGAAGAGGCAGAGAAGGAAAAAGAAGAAAGCGTTGACATCAAGCGTCAGCACGCGGAGCGGTATTTCGAAAACGCCATTGACACCTGGGAAACCCGTCTGGAGGGGTATCAACGGGATCACCAGAAAGAGAAGAATATGGAACTCCCGATTCGGAACGCGAAATCCAAACTTAAGGAGCTTCGTGAGCAGCGAAAACACGAATTCGAGCAATTACGAGAGGAAGAATCGGTTCTCCCGAAAGCCCCAGAACTGGTCAACGCTGCCGTGATAGTTCCAGAAAACACATGAGTCAAGCATAATATTACCCTGACCTATTCACCCACACCCATCATATGATATATATTATTTAAGTTGGAAGAGAGTCTCCAAAAGATCTAACATCTATTGAGAGGATTTACCAGCATTGTCGACAACGAAAAGACTTCACGAGAGCGGGATTGCGTTGGCCTATGAGAAGTTCGTCAAGGCTGGGTACCGGATTTGACATCGTTCGCGAACACGGGGCAGATTTAACCAACACGAGAGTCGTTGTGAGATGATTTGTTGGTTAATCACGGTCTCTGCGAGGACGAACCCCCACACCCCGTGTGCGATATGAAATCGGGAAAATGGCGGGAGGGGTGTTTGAGGAGAGAGCCCATGAAACAGGCAGAACAGACGATATCATCAAGGAGAGACTTCAAGGGGGGAAAATAGAAATAAGCTATGTATCAGGGAAACCTTTACATAGCCACTCTGTCAACCAGAACCGTATTGGAACTAGAGTCGGTCGAAATAAAACGGTACGTTTCATGATATGATCGCACTCTTTCACAGCTTGGTTCTTTCGTGAACTGGGTAGCTCTGTCGGTTCTACGCCTTCTCGTGGGCTCCCTCGCCATTTCCCGAGTTCTTCGGATGGTTCGTCCTTGCCTACCCTCTCGTCAAATTCATATCGCACACGGGGTGTGGGGGTAACTTGCCGGTGAGATCCGATTTCACTCGGGATCGTCAAGAGCTATTCTCGGTACTATCCGGATTGAGAGCACGTCCGGTGTTTCATCTTGCACACGGGGGGTCCCTCCGCCAATTTCTTCTAACTCAACTCGATATCGGCGACTGCTCTATGAGCTATCCGGCATTTCATATCGCACACGGGGGGTCGTTCCGGCAAATTGATTTCGCCCGCGGTTACTATATCCTACCGACCACCCTCTACAAAAACGCCTCTATCGACTGATTTCGACTGATTTAACCTCGCACACGGTACCCATATTTATTTATACCCTCGACTTAATCCCCAAACATGGCTGACGGCGACGATCAACAATCCCTCTCACAATCTATCAAAGGCCGTCTTCAAGAGGGCGTTCAGAACTCTGTATTTCGAGATAAGGGACTTCTCGACCCAGATGCTGTCATCGACGAGGACCGGATCGTGGGTCGTGATGACCAGTTGGACGACATCATCACCTACCTTCGACCAGCATTGCAGGGGAACCGTCCTCCTAACATGCTCCTCTACGGGCCGTCGGGGACCGGGAAATCGCTCATCATCAACGCGGTCTGTCAACAGGTTCTCGAACTCGCGAACTCCCAGGGAGACCGGTTCGGTGTTATCAAAATCAACTGCCAAACGATCAAGTCGCACGACCGCGCTGTCTATCGCTTGGCAAAGAATGCAGCTGATGAAGCCGGTGTCGACGTCGGCATTCCCCAAAGCGGTATTTCGACGGATCAGAAGCTCAATCGGTTCTACGAAATTTTGAGCAACAACTTCGATTCGGTCATCATCATCCTCGACGAGGTTGATCTTCTGGTGGGCCGGCAACGAGATCCGAACGACGAGCCGGCGTATTCGAAACTGCTCTACCAGCTGTCGCGAGCATCACAGCTCGGTCGTATCGAGGGGCACGTTTCCGTCGCTGCGCTCACGAATGATCCCCGGTTCATGGAGAATCTTGACGGCCGGGCTGAGAGTTCGTTCAATCCACAAGATGTCGTCTTCCCAGACTACGACGCGAACCAACTGCAGTCGATTCTCGAACGACGTCGTGACGCATACCAAGACGATGTTCTAGAGGACGGTATTATTCCTCTCAGTGCTGCATTCGCCGCCCAGGACCATGGCGATGCTCGAAAGGCAATTGATCTGTTCCGGAAAGCCGGTGAGATCGCGGATCGGGCCGGTGAAGACACGATTCGTGAAGAGCACGTTCGCGGCGCCCAGAAAGAAGCTGAACGGGATCGGACGTTAACCCAGATGCAGGGGCTATCGACACAAAAGAAGCTCTCACTTTATGCCACCGCGATCGTCCCTGTCCACTCAAAGCGCAACCTGAATGCTGTTCCCAGCACGGTTGCTTACCGCGTATATCAGTATCTCACCGACCTGCTAGATGCCGACGAGAAATCCCGTGACTCGTACTTGCGGTACATGAGTGAGGCTGAGACCTACAATTTCGTCACGTCGGCGAAACGAGGGCGTGGCTACGGGAGTGGCGTCCACAAGGAGTATACCTTCGTCGACGATCCAGAGGTGGTCGCCGAAACCCTTCAGGCTGACATCCGACTCGAACAAGCTGAGCACGAGGAGGCGCTCGTCAAATCTGTTGTCAACGCACAGATAGACGATTTCTTCGAGGGGAGCTAACACGAAGAGACGCCGACTCCGAGTCTTAATTCATTTCGCACACGGGGTGTTCCTGCTCTCGACCCATCAGTCAATTCATCTCTCACACGGGGTCCCCATTAAAACGGGAACAAATTCATTTCGCACACGGGGGGTGCTGACTCGATTCCATCGCCGAATTCACTTCGCACATGGGGTGTCACCCCGAACAATTGGTCGCCAAACTGGAGCGTTTTAAACTCTACTCGTCGGAATTGACGGGACCTTTGTACTTCGATTTGATCTTGTCTCCTTCACGCCACTGCCAGTAATAATAGCGGTTGTCGTTAATTTCCTTGATCGTGATCGTCGCCTTCGAAGGGACATCATCGGGAAGGTTCTCTGGTCGCTTTCCGACTTTCTCTTTCTCATCTCTTTTTGCAAGTCGTACCTCTCGTTCGCGATGTTCGGCGAGTTCCTCAGCGAATCGAGCGATTTGCCGAAGCACCTCTGGAGATTGTTCCTCGAGCTTCGAAGCGATGCCAGGTGGGACTTCGCGAGGTGGGTCTGGTGGAGAGTATGACATAGGTCACGGCTCTGTTAACCAACGTTGTTGGCCAATATCTTAGATTTGTTGGTTAAATCTCTCGTCTACTGGATCGAGAATTGTTCGATAACCGCCGCCGTAGCTTCGAGTTCTCGTCGTCGCTCCTCTCGTTCTTCGATCTCTTAGTCCAACTCACGAATTTCCGCTGCAAGTTGTTCGACCATGTCCATCGTCTCCGGGAGACGGCCATCGGGACGAGGGACGTTCCCACTCCGAATTTCGAGATCGGCTCGCCGTAGATGTTTACACCCACCGCTTGGATTCCACCTCGTAAAATCTGGACACGTACACGTCTTACTCGCGACGTCGACCTCGTAGATGTTTCCTGACTCCGATTGCACCTCGTAGACTTCTCCCTTCTGCAGCAACGAGACGTCCATCTCTTCGGTTCGGGCTCGTTTACTGCGGGGCTCGAGCTCCTTCCGACACGAGTCTTCGCCAATAGTGGGTTGCTGGAGAGCTTTAGCAGTTGTCGAAGCTGCATGAGTCGATGCTATAACTCCACCATCTGTTGAATACACTCGCTCATCGTGTTCTGTTTCGTCTTCTTGCTGTATCTCGACGATGTCAGTTCGTTCGGTCATGATTTCGGCTGAATCGACGTGACAAGTTCGCGCACGCCGTCGCCCTTCGACGGCGTGAAAAACCGTTTCGAACGCGCTCAGAAATTCAGTCGCTGATTTGTGGGCCTAGCCCCAATAATCAGTATAAGTTCGAGCAGACCGGGCCCTCAACTGGGAATACTAATGGGTGCTAATCTATTTGATCCTCCCTCTCTTCATTTGGCATATTCCGTGACTAGTCCTCTCGATATCGACGTTCCACCGATTGAGGATACCGACAACAAGACACTTCTTGAGCGCATTCGGACTCGGTCCTACATATCATACACTGGGGAATCCGGTGATGTTTACGGTGATTCGACGAATGAAAACGAGACTCAGGGTGATTACCATGGGAGATTCATCTACGAACTCCTACAGAACGCCGATGATGCGATCGGAAACCGTGACTCGGCGACTACCCGGTTTGAACTACAGGGATCAACACTCTACGTCGCCAATTCCGGGCGTCCACTCGACGCGAGCGACGTACATTCTCTCTGTATCCAAGGTCTCAGCTCTAAGAGTGATGAAGAAGCATCTATCGGGCGGAAGGGACGTGGATTCACCTCCGTTCTTGAGCTGACTGACCGGCCGGCAGTGTACTCTAACGAATACCGTTTCCAATTTAACGGCGAAAAGGCTCGAGAGGCATTGTTGGCTAACACCCCAATCGAAAACGAACTCTCGGCGGCTGACGTGCCGACGCTCCGGCTTCCCTTTGAACCTGAGACGATCCCAAAGCATGTGACTCGGCTTCTTCGCGAGGAGACTCCATATACGACTGTTTTCGCCTTCGACCTCTTTGACGATATTCAGGATACCATCGAGTCCCGTCTTCAGGCGATTGACCCTCAAACGCTCGTTTTTCTCCAGAATCTGAACCGGTTGGAGATCTCTGTTGACGGGGCCGAAAGGATATGGACGATCGACCGGCCGGAGCCGTCTACACTGGCTGACATACCCGGTCAACAGATCACGCTTGAACAGTACGAGTCTGCGACCGACACCGAGCCAGTCCAGCAATCCGACTACGTTCAGTTTCATCGAGACGAAATCCCGGTTGATCAACGCGAAGGGCTGCCGAATGGAGACTGGGACGAGGTCACCACAACGCAGGTGAGTATTGCATTCGGGCTTGAAACCACTTCTAACGGTGTTCGACTTAGACCGGTTCGAGAGTCCCCTTCGATCCACGTCTTTCTGCCTACAACACAATCAAGCCCAGGAGGATTCTTGATCAACGGAGCGTTTAAACCTGAGAGCTCCCGGAAACGGATTCCAATCGCTGACGAGGACAGTGGGTATAACGCACTCCTGTTCGACAACGTGGCAGACCTGCTTGCGACAACGGTCATCGAGTTCGCGTCCCAAACCGACACCACTGTCTCTGACTTCCTCTCGTGTCTGCGACTTGACTCGGACCGCCTCACGGCTGACTGTGAGCACTATTGTGCGGCCGCAATTCGCGAAGCAATGGCGACAGTGCCGTTCGTTCCCCGAGTCGACACTCCGGACGTGTTCGAACACGGGGGGACACGGGTGTCGATTTCACAGCTTCAGGTTCCCGATCCAGATCAAATTCCGATCTCGTTGGCGACTAAGCTCACCACTGCCAACGGTCCCAACCCACTCCCTTCGCTCATCTCATCCGACTCGGCATACCTGCCTGCAACATCGATTTTGACCGAGCAGATAGCTCAGGCCCTCCTCTCGCTCGATGCCCCTGCTCTCAATCCAATCGATATTCCGTCGGTTCTAGCAGACGCCGATTCCAAACGAACCACTGTGAGACCGTTCTCCGATGTTTCAACCCGAGCTGGAGTAGATCCGGTTGTCGAAATTCTGCTCGATCTGTACGACGCGCTCAGCGGCGACACTCGTGACGAATTCGTCGAACAGGTCACACTGCATGATCTCTTCCCAGTTCGCGTGACTCCGAAGGGGGAGATTGAGCGTGATGTGCCAGGCGATGCGGCATTACTATTGCCACCAGAAGACATTAAGCCCGACGTTGCGTTCCATGGCGTGAAGCTGTTCGCGCCAGCAATTTATCGACCCTCTGGGTGGACGAAGCCAACCGGACAGAGTACTGACTCGGATGACTTTTTCAATCGACTACAGAACATCTGGTCGCTCAGCCGGTTCAACTTCTCATCATTCATTCAGGGTGTCGTCCTCCCCCATCTCCCAGGCGGGCGGGGAGCACCCGGATCAGAAGCCGATCTCAGAGACAAGGCCAAATTATCCTTCCTCCAAGAACTTGCCTGTCGAGGATCGTCGTCCGTGGCAGATCCCACAGCGCCACTGCCCCACGAATTCCGCAAGGCGACGGACTATTACCGACTTTGTCTATTGCCAGTTCCTACCAAAGATGGGGGCTGGGCACGTGCATACCAAGTGTACTTCGGCCCTAAGTGGGTTGAGAACAGTGAGGTTGGGTCCGCAATCACATTTCTCCGATCTTGTGGAATCACCGCTGACAAGGCGCCAGAACTCGCACCCCCCAAGACTTTTGTCGAGGATACCCCCTCGACTGCTGAGGCCGAGGACAGCACTGCAAGCGAAGCGACTGACGGCTCTGTAACTGAGGAAACCCGCGAACGAATCGATGAGTGGAAGCGATTCTTCACCTGGTTGGGTGTCACCGCACATCTCCGTCTCACTCCGCTTTGGCATCCCGAATCAGACCGTGAGTACAGTGCGACATCGGAGATCGGTCGACCGTCCGCTGCTCATCCCACGCTTGGGACAGGCGGCCCTAGTGATCAAATCTGGGGCGGTTTCCGCGAACAGCTTTCTGAGGCCATCGAGGAGACGGCTGCCGCGGAGCGAAACCATCGCTCTATTTTCAAAGCGAACCGGCTCCAGTTCTGGGACGAGATCATGGCCGCAATAGAGAAGTCGCCTACACACGGTCGCAGCTTATTCCTCCACCTCGGCTACTGGTGGGAGGATATATATCGGGATGCGATGACTGTTGGCATCGGCGCACACAGTACTAATGCGTCGAACGTAGGCGGCAGGAGTAAGGGTGTACCAAAACCGCACGAGCGCTTTCAGATTGGCACAAACCTATGGTTGTGGGAACTTCGGCACACACCGTGGTGTCCGTCGGAGCACGGGTTGTTAGAACCCGGTCGTGTGTGGCAGCGCTCTCCTGGCATTATCGAACGATTCTCGCTCACAGAGGAGAGTGGAGAGGTTTTACTCCCACTTGTCCCGGCGGATCTATGGACCGCGATGAACTCGGTTCCTTCGGACTTCTTCGAAGCCTTAGAAATTCACGCGTCCGTCTCACAGTCAACCTTCGCGCCGCCAGATGCGGCTGTGGCGGCTAATCGGATCGCCACTTGGTGTGAGCGGGCGTCGCAGTCAAAGATAGAAGACGCTCAGCGTGAGTTACGGACTGGATATCGCCAACTTGCCCGGGTACTTCCTGACGCCGAGACCCTCTCTGATGCTTGGCGAGAGGCTAGCACCGAGCTCTCTGATATCTCAGTACTCTGTGAGACGGAGGAGGGACTCGAACTCTGTACAGCGAATGAAGCGTACTATGTGACGACCGCCACGGAGGATAAACAGATTCCTCTCGACAAGCCACCCGTATTCCTTCTCAAAGAGACCGATGCTGGCGGATTCGGAACAGTGTTCGGTCTTACCCGATTTGAGAAAGCAGTCACTCGAGCAGTGTCCAAAGGAACGGATATCGACAATGCAGAACGAGTTCGAGGCCACCTCGCTGATGTCGTGCCATCGCTCCGTTGTGTGTTCGCTCGCGACCGCCCCTCTCAGACGAAATCGGACGCAAGAGCCCTTGAACGGTTCAAGAACGATGTACGTGTGGTGTCCTCATTGGAAGTCACGTATTCTCTCGACGGATCCGAGAAGACTGCCCAGCCGGGCTGGACGCTCAAACGACCTGCCGCACCTGGGGAGTCACGAGAACCGATCGTCGCGATGGCATCGAGCGAGGACGAATTGTTCCAGCGTATCGCGAAGGCACTTTGTGATTATACGTCTTACTCGAGTGTCAGCGACGTGATTCTGCTTCTGCAGGAGTTTGAGGCTACAGACCGCCGTAAGAAGCTTGATCTGCTCGATGCGCCGGCGGAATACCTCGATTCACCGGAGTCACACGTAAAAGGAGCGACGGTCACATTCGAGGAGAGCGTCTCCAGTAGTGGAGATGGTCTCTCAGCACTCGATATCTCGTCTGGACTTGGCGACCGTTCCGGCAGAACTACCAGCTCCAGCACTGACGAAGAATCCGTCGACCGGATTACTAGTCCAACGGATCCAGTAGAGCAACTCATCGACCCTGACGGTATCGTCTTTGATTTCGAATCGAAGTTCGAACCTGACTCCCGGGGAGTAGCGGCTGGATCGACAAGTACCGAAAAGTCTCGATCATCACTGTCGGCGAACGGCGCTGGTACGAGTAGTGCCAATCCAAGTGCCGGTGCCAGTCGGATAGGACCTGACGTGATAGGCTCGGAGCTGCTCCCTCGTTACGAGTACGACCGACTCTATACCGATTCGGAGAGTTCCTGGGAGATCGACCTCCGAGATTGTATTCACTCCGTCGAAGAATGGAAAACAGTTGATACTGCCTACGACTTCGATCCCGCTGCAGCGGTACTTGAGTGGCTGGTCTCGGAAATTGGCCTCGATAGAACATACATGGGCTTCGACTATCTTGTGCTCGATCCGGAGTTCGTCCAGGCCTGGGACCGCGGTGAGAATCCCCAGCCAGGTGTCACCGCCATTGATCGGCTTATAGAACTTAAATCACTGAAGGGTGACGGGCAGACATCGCTCTCGCTTAATGAGTGGGCTACTGCCACAGAATCGGCACTCCAAGACGTGTACTATCTCTATGTGATGGGGAACCTCAAAGCATCCGACGAGGTCGACGAATTTGTTCGTGAGATTCAGAACCCGGCACACGTCCTTGAAACCCACCGACAGAAGCAGTCACAGACGTCGGTATCGATTACAGTTAACACGAAGCACTTCGATGTCGAAGGCTACGTCACACAGACGCCACTGCGACGCAAGGAAGATGTTGCAGACTCAACTCCCCGTGAGTGACCTAATTATCTCCTGAGCGGTCGAACTGATTCGGCCGAGGCGCTCTTGAATCACCTCCGAGTCATCGCCCTGCCACGCAGCGAGATAGAACGCAGATCCGCTCGTGTCGAGTCCGAAATACCGACCGACAATGTACGCGACGGCTTCTGCTTCGACTTCTCGTTTTGCCCGTTCGGGTTCATTCTCGATATCGAAGTGGAGCAGCGCGTGGGCGTACTCGTGAATCAACGTGACGGCGAGGTCTGCTAGGTTCGATCGGGCTCTTGCTTCGACGACTGGCTGGAGATCGTGTAGACTCCGGTACTTACAGACTCCCTTCGCGTCGCCATGGTTCCAGTCGTTAGCATCGACGATGCGTACCTTCACACCGAGTTCATCAGCTGCCCCTTTGAGCGCAGGCACCAGGTCGTCGGCGTCGCCCATCGCTGCAGTCTCCAGTTCGGGAAGCGGCTCTCCTTCCGTTTGGGACACGTCGAAGACTGGCGCTGGTTTGAACCCGACGAGTCCTTTCGACCATTCATCCGGCGACGTCTCGTTGTACTCACAGCCGATTTTCTCGTGGTAGCTGGGCGAATTCTCACACTCGGGACATCGCTTGGTGATGATCGGAGCCCGGATCCAGATGGCCTGTTCGCCTTCCTGGACATGCCGATCGAAGTCGTTTCGCCACGTGTTATAGCCAGCAACCTTTGTTGCCTCTGGATACTGCAGTTTGATGAGGAGCGTATTTCGGTGCGAATAGTCGTGGAATCGACTCTGGACGTCCAACCACTCCTGGAACTCCTCACTCGCTTGTGCATCGTCGACGCGGTCGACGAGGTCGTCGATCCACTCTTCGATGGTACTGTGCATCTCGTCATGTCGGGTATCGGTCTCCTTGAACGAGACCGACGAATCACTACTCGTAGCCATGGTTTTCTGGACTTGAATTATCGAAACTGCGCCGATTCAGATCGCGCCGCACCCCTTCGGGGCGCAAAAAACAGTGCTATCTGGCGGAGGGCCTGTTTCTTTTCCGCAAAGCCGAGCGTGGTGAGGTGTTCGAGAAATGCGTCGAACTGCTCGACGTCGCTGGGCACGTCAGTCGCAAGGTGCCGTGTCCATTCGATGGTCTACTGGAACGTGGGATCGGATTCGTTCTTGCCGTGGATGTACCACTACTGAGCCGTTTTAAGAGCGATGAGTAGGTTTGTCGGTGGCTGTTCACCGGCGATCCCAACCGCGATCGATTCAATCTCTTCGGGCACTTCGCTGGGATTGACCACCCCTGACTGTGTGTTTGCGATATCGGCTGGAATCTACCTGATCGAGACACCAGTCGCACGCTGTCACTGACTCACGGAAAATCACCACCTTGGAGAACTCGATTTAGAGCCTTCGCCTCTCTGGGGGGGCGCAAAAAACCACTCGTCACGGAACAGTGGCAGGTGTGGGGTGCCACTCTGCAAACCATGCTTGATACGTTCGATAAGGGGTACTGATGCAATTACTGTGCGTGTGATTGTAGGGGATCAAGTTGAGGGCTTCGTACTTAAATGAAGTGTTGGATATTTTACCCAAACCGATAGACTGCGGCCGATTTTGGAAAATAGGGAACCCTATGGGGTATGCGGGAGTAATTTGTCATATGGCTGGCGACCGGACGCACTCGACACCACCCACCGAGATTGCTCGCCACCAGTTAGCGCTGTTCGAGTCAATATCGGAAGATGACAGAGAGCGAATCATCCCCTTCAGCACTCTGGAGACCCAGCACTACTGCGAGCAGAAAGCACAGTTTGAGCGTGCTGAAATCCCGGATGAGGAATCCCTCCCAGAGCGACTTATCCGTGCACAGGAACAACATAATGAACTGATCGAAACGACGGGGGCCACCGATGATGAGTACACACTCGCGGACGCCTGGGACGATATTCAGGCAGACGATGTCTCATTAATCTACTTCCCACTCGCTCATGAGATTGTGAACATGATTTTGGTGGGGCGGCCCACCTTTCTTCGGTTCGTAGACAGTCAACCGGTTCAACTGACGCTCGTTCGTGGCGTAACCAAAGACCGATATCTTGACCAGCTCTTCCCGAATGAGCGATTCCTCTTATGGTGTCACGGAAACCTACTGGATCGAATCGGATTCGATGTCTCAGACCTCTCTATCCGCTATCTCAAATATCCGCAGTCCAAATTCAACGCCGTCGAGGTGAGCAGAGCACAACTCCTGCTCGCAGCCGAAGACGGCGACGATATTGCCGTCAAACTCAACGAGAAGTCAACACTTCACCCGAACATCCGCCAACATACGCTTGCTTACGAACAGGACACACAGCGGGGTAAGCAACTCCGAGCGTATGCTGCCTTCTGGCGCGACGGCAGCGACCCGTCCGGTGCCAATCACTGGAAGAAGTGTGCCAGCTGCCGCTTTCGCTCCGAGTGTGACCTCGCGCTGGCCCAAGGAGAAGAACGCGGGTGACTACTCATGAACAAGCCTATCATCGAACTTGATGCGGAGCCGAACCCAGAACTGCCGCGGATGAGAACCTCATTGAACAGTCGAACCAGGGGCGAATCATGATCGGGTTGACGGTCTTTCCGGAGGTGACGATGCAGCGTTGTGGAGGGAACCAGCTCCAAGATATTGTCTGCTACTTCGATTCCGATGTGGTCTTCACCCCCCACCGAATCCACGAGCCGTTCCTAAGGGCTGAACTCGGGGACTCTGTACGGGTGATGACCCAACCGCTCAACTCCGGCAAACCGCTCGAAATAGCAAGAACAAATGACACCCAGTTGGTCTGGATTTCTACCCCCGGAGATCTCGAGACCGTCATTCAAAATACGGACCCGAAGAAAGGGTGCTCAGAGATATTCCTTCTCTCGGATCAGCTCGCTGTTTCCGTCGACCTCATCGATTTAGAGGCGCGACTTGACGGCCTTACAGAGTACCGGGCGGTGCTCGCTGAGCATGATGCCGTAGGCGAATTCACACACCTCACGATTGAAGCAAATCCGGAATATCGTGCGGAGTGGCAGAGCGTTGATGTCCAGGGAGTTATGCCTGGAGCGAATAAACAGCAAGGAACCATCCATGCCGGTGTCGCACACTTCGAACTCCAACCCAACGGCGTTGTCGGCGGGAAAACCAGAAAGCTGGAGCAATTCGGGCTGCAAGCCGTCGACCAGATCGGTGAATCACGGGTAGAGACGCTCTACCAGGCAGGCATTCACTCACGGCGAGACCTCTCGACATCGTCGGTCCACGATATCTCGAAACTCTCCGGGTTGGGCCAAGCAACTGCCCGGACGGCCATCGAATCCGCACAGGTGATCGAGCAAGGCGAGGTGCGGAAGGCACCGGGCGCAAGCCTGCCAAAGAGCGACCCGATTTTTATTGATATCGAAACCGATGGACTCAATCCCACAATTGTCTGGCTCATCGGTGTCTACCTTCCAGCCCAGAACGACCGATACATGCCGTTCATCGAGACGGATCCATCAAAACCCATTCGTCTTTAGCTAAGACTGCTGGTTATACTCCGTGGCAGAATTATGCTTAATGGTATTAGTCGAACGAATCTAGCGGCTGAACCGCTGATGCGGCTGAGAGTCAACAGTACAGATAATGCAGAGACTGCTTTTTCGCCCCGCAGCGGTCGTATACTGACGAAACCCACCTCCAAAACGGTGTTATTCGGTATTACTCTGAGTATTAGCTAAAGACGGATGCATCAAAACCAGAGGTGGCGCTTGAAGCATTTCTGTCGTGGCTCGCTGAATTCGGGCAAGATCAGCCTATTGTGGCCTACAACGGCTGGAACTTTGATTTCCCCGTGATCAACGAACATATCGCGGACCATTGCCCCAGATACCTCGACTTCTGGGAAAGTACGTACCGGTTCGATCTCTACGACTGGGCGGTTAGAGAGAACAACGCGACACTACCTGGGTTGACGAATAAACTGGAAGATGTCGCGGAGGCGCTCGGCTGGGAACCACTCGATACTGGTCTGACTGGTGCTGAAGTCGCCCGATTGTTCCAACGCTATGCTGCAAACCCCTGCCCTGCCACCGAGTTAGATTGGGAGCGACACAAACGATACTGCGAAGACGATGTCCGAGCGTTAGCGCACATTTATCACAAAATCAATGATTCGACCAACCGAATGACCTCAAACAGTAGCGGAACTCGTTCGTCGAATAGGAACTCCACGTCCCAAGGAACCCTTAGCGATTTCTAATTCATGAGCCAAAACCCAACTCCGTCGCTTGACGCAGTCCTGAATATCGAAACACTCGAAGAGACCTTCCCCAACTACAAGGGGCAACTCGTCGACACAATAGCTGACCCACCACGAGCAGCAAACACAGTCCCAGCTACAGACGTGTTACCGGATGGGCTTGCAGACCACCTTGAAAATGACCTCTACAGCCATCAGGCCGAGGCGATTCGAGAGCTGCAAGCGGGCAACAATGCGACCGTCGCGACCTCCACCGCTTCGGGGAAAACCTGGATCTACACGATCTATTTCTGTCTCCTGAAGATTCAAAATCCGGACGCTCGCGCCCTTTTCCTGTATCCGACGAAAGCACTGAGCGCGGATCAAGAACGAGCAGTCAACGACCTGTTCAACCAGCTTGATATCGACGCTATCGCTGAAACCTACGATGGCGATACGAAGCAGGATCGGAAGAAACTCATCAGAGACCGCGTCGATGTTGTTATTTCGAACTTCGCAGGCATCAACCAGTATCTCGACTCCCACATGAAGTGGCGTGACGTCTTCCAGAACTGTGAACTCATGGCTATCGACGAGTGTCACACCTATACCGGAGTTCACGGGATGCACGTTGCATGGGTTATCCGTCGGCTCCGACGTCTGCTCGATCACTACGGTTCTGATCCGCAGCTGGTTTGTTCAACTGCTACGATCGGTAACCCTCGGGAACACTCCGAGCATCTGACCGGGGCCGATTTCCAAGTTATCGACGAGGATGGTAGTCCTCACGGCCGTCGAGAGATCGGTTTCTGGCAGCCTCCGATCCAGGAGACGGACGAGTTAGTCAGCGAGTTAGATGAGGACGAGATTCTCCCCTCAATGCGAGAGAACGCAGATGATGAAGCTGCAGGTGCTTTGGTGCACTTGGCAAAAAATGATGTCCAGACGCTGATGTTCACCGACTCGCGCCAAGGCACGGAGATTGGCGTCAAGCGCGCCATCGAAGCCGCCCGGGACCATCCAGATGGGAAATATATCGACGTCGCACCGTACCACGCTGGGCTCAGCAAACAGAAGCGACGCGCCGTTGAGAATCAGTTGAACGGTGGTCAGATTGACGGGGTAATCTCGACCAGTGCGCTGGAACTGGGGATCGATATCGGGTCAATGGATGCGACAGTACTCGCTGGCTATCCCGGCACCCGGCAATCATTCTGGCAGCGTATCGGCCGTGCAGGCCGGGGTACAACCGACTCACTGTCCGTGTTTGTTCCCCAATCAGACGCCATCGACCAGTATATTCTAAACAATCCCGACTACGTGCTTGAAGAGAACGTGGAGGATGCCGTCATCGATCTCTCGAATAACCCGGTGTACGCTAAGCACATCCTCTGTGCCGCATCTGAACGCCCCCTCACTGAAGCGGACACCGAGTGGTTCGGCCCACGGGATCGGCTTGCACGAGCGATCGACATGTGGCAGGCTGCCGGGCAGATGGTTGGAGACTTGGACCGGGGCGCCCAGTACAACGGGACCGCCCGCCCACAGAGTGGAATTTCGCTGTACGCGACCACTGACGAGCAATACGATGTGAGGCAGGTGGACGGAGAGATCGACATGGAGCCCCTCGACAAAGAGCGTGTGTACCGAGAGTATCATCCCGGCGCGTTGGTGCTGTATGACGGGGACCAGTACGAAGTTCAGGAAGTCGTCGAGGATCGCATCAACCCGTACGTCACCGTCGAACGCTCGAATTCCACGAACTATACCCAGGCGATCCATGACAAACAGATCACCGACTTGGAGGTTGAGCGATCATATGATCTAGACGGCGGCTATCAACTCTGTGCCGGCATGGGAACGGTGCATATCAATTACACTGCCTACAACGTCATCGACATGCACACTGGTGAAGTCGTCGAACCGCTGATTCCCATTGATCTTGATCCGATTTCCCTCCGCACGCAGCTCATGTGGATCGCATTCCCCCAGGAGATCGTTACTCGGGTGCTGTGCGAGATTCCGCGAAGCTCCTATCTTCAACCGGATGAGGGCGCAGAGTTCGCATCGATGGGTGAAGAAGAATACACTGTAGTTGGTGGGCTCCACGGTGGCGAGCATGGTATGATCAAGATGGCACCGCTGGAACTCCGGTTAGACAACAGCGACATGGGGGGACTGTCCACGCTTCGTCATCACGAAGTCGGAGCTCCGGTGTGGTTCATTCATGATGCGATCGAGGGCGGTGTCGGGTTCGCACACAGTGTCTACGAACACTTCCAAGCGGTCGCCCTGCGGACTGTTGAGCGAATTGATGGCTGTGATTGTGGGCGTGACGTTGGCTGTCCCGCATGCTTGATGAGCAGCCAGTGTGGGAATCAGAACGAGCCGCTTCATCGGCCAGCAGCGCTCAGCCTTCTCCGTGCTGCGCTTGAACAAGTTGAGGATGCAACTACCAACTAAATACGCGTACGCCGTGGTCTTTGTGAATTGTCACGATACCGGCGTTGATGAGGCGCATGTTTGGGGGATCGAGACGCTGTTCCGGTGTAAGACTACCCGATTCGATAGATGAACCATATCGGTTTGCCGTCAGCCCCGCGGCTGTTGAGAAGGGGTTTAGATGTACTTGTATATTGTCGATAGGGTTGTAGACCATGGAATCGAGACGGGCTGAGCAAACCAGCAAAACTTCTTAACCAACAATCGTAGGTTCTCGCTTCTCGTTGTTGGTTAACACACGAGGACGTATATTCCCCTACCCTCCAGCAGTGGAACGTCCGATGAGATCGCCAAATGCCCCGATTCCAATATATTGTTCAATATGCCATCAGAGTCTTCGAGTCGAAGAAGAGATCCGTCCTGCTGACAGCAAGATGGATGACTAGAAAAACTAATTAAAGGAATGCTGTCGACGGGGAGTTCGGCGCTATGGAGAGCGATCGTTACTCGAGACGCTGTCGTCTCATTGGTTTCTTTCATTTATTCACCTATGGGGGTACGTTCGATTCCCTCGCGCCCCCTTGGGGGTCGAAAAACCATTCCCAGCTGTTACCCTCTGGCGTTACTGGTCGGTTTTACTCTCAAGAACAGCAACGATATCAGATAGATCGAAGAGACGAAGATCGTCACGCTCGTCTGCAGCTTCCTCGACCGAGCGTTTGAACCCGGAGCGGCTGAATAAGGCGAATTCATACGTCGGCTTACCACCTCCGGTGGGTGTCCAGTCGATGTGCTCCACGTCGTCTTCGAGATCCGAAAGCACGTCATAGCCGAGGGGAGCGTTGGTAAATTTCGCTTCGCCAACGATCAGCGTTGACTCGTCAGTTGGTGCGACGACATCTACCTCCTGGCCCTTGTACCACCACTGGCTTGGCACCTGTGTGAGCTGGTAGTCTGCATAGAGCGCCGGCACCGCTTGGTGACAGAGCGATTCGAACGTTTCGCTGACGAAGTCGGGCAGTTCCGGTTCGATAAGGTCCTCGTAGGCGTTCTCGCCGTAGAGTTCGTATTGCCCCCCGCGGCCGTAGAGATACCGAAAGTAAAACCGGAATACGGGATCCCGGATCTGGTATCGCGTCCGCTTGCTGCGTGCCGGGTCGGCGAGTGCTGGATGGTGTTTCTCGATGATCTGGAGCGTTTCCAGCCGGTCGAAGTAGTACGACGTGTTGGTACTCTCGATGCCGGCTCCCTGGGCGATCTCGTTTCGACTGCGGTTCCCGCTGGCCATCGATTCCAGGACGGAGAAATACGTGTTCACCTCGTTGAGCTCCATCTGGAGGACGGTTTCGGGCTCGTCGTGGAGTGGGCCATCCGGGTCGCACAACAGCCGCGTGATGTTCTCTCCGAGGCTCTGTGATGGATCGAGAGGGCTGAGATATCGGGGTGTGCCGCCGAAGACGCCATAGACGAACACCCGTTCTTCGGGATCGTACGTCGGCACGAACTCTTGGATGGAACGAAACGGCAGCTGGGTGAGTTCGAGGCGGCCATTCGGTGTCTGGGATACCCGGCCGTAGAGTGGCGCACCGCCATCGAGGACGTGGGTATGAATCATGCCGATTGCAGAGCCTGTGAGTACGAGCGTCGCCTGACTCTCGTCGACGGCTGTATCCCACAGGTGTTGAATGACCGATGGAAGCCCCTCGTTCGATTCAATGAGGTACGGGAATTCGTCAATGACGATGATGGCGTCTCTGTCGGTGAGGTACGTTAAGAGCGGTTCCCATTCTTCTTTGACAGCCGTGATGTCTGGATAGGTCGTCGCTGCTGCCTCGACGAATCGCCTGAGCTGTGTCGTCGCTGTTCCTTGGACTGCCTGATAGTACACGGCATCGTCGCGGTCGGCAATCGATTGACGGACGAGTTCGCTCTTGCCGATCTGGCGGCGCCCATAGATAATCGCGAGTTCTGCAGCGTCACTCTCATACAGGGCCTGCAACCGATCGAGTTCATCGATACGATTGACGAACTGGTCCATACTCCCAGTCATGGTGGGAGAGACATACGTGTTCCGAAGTTAGGAAACAGACTATAATAGTCTGGACTATAATATTCGAAACTCTAATCCAGTGGGCCAATTATTCGAGCTACCACCCACAAAGGCTCCGATAGGCATTTCCGAATGTCTCATCAGTCCTCTTGTGAGCGGATTTCGTTGGCCTGCTGTTCAAGCCGGCGGAGGATCTGGACACGCTGCTGATTCGCGTTCTCGTAGGCGACGCACGCTCGCAGCGTCTCCATGTCGTGAATCGTTACGATACCGGCGTTGATGAGCCGCGTGTTTGGTGGCTCGAGACGCTGTTTTGGCGTAAGACCGCCCGGTTCTACAGATTGATCTGATGGATCACTCACTGATGTTCGCCTCCGCGCTTTTGAGGCGAGAAAAACGGCTCTAGGTTAACCTGCTTCCGTGACCGGCTATCAGCTGCACGTCACGCACTCAGACCCCACCGAACATCGTCTTCGACTGCCTGCAGTTCGCGTTCTGCACGCTTGACGCAGTCACGTCCAACGAGTTCGATCGCTGGTTCTCGATCGATTTCGTCATTCACGTACCGCGAGAGCACCCGTTCGGTGAGATCCGTGGCCATGTCTCCGCCATTGCTCTACGATGAATTAAACATCCCTGGATACTCTGATGGCAGCCCAGGTTAGTTTGGGCGGTAGTTCGCGTCAGTGTCGACGTCGTCGTACATCCGTCCGAGCATGTCGAGCGCCGACTCGAAGGTTGCGTAGTACTCGTTTGCGAACGCAACGGTTTCCTGGAGCGGGATGACGGGCCGTCCGTCGACCATTTCGGCATCGATCTGTGGCCGCGGCTCCAGAACGACCTGGATGGCGCCATCGAAGTCTTCAGCCGGTTGGCGCTCCTCCGCAGTCGGGATTCCGAATCGGTCGAAGAACGCCGCCCAGGCGTCAAGGTCAGACTCGTGGACGGCGATGAAAAGTGGATAGTCCTCCGGGTCGCGAGCGACCTGGTAGCCACCCCGAGTCCAGACGTAGACGGCATCGATGCCAGTGTAAGCATACTCCATTCCCGCAAACTGCGAGAGGACGTACGCTTCCGAAATCGACGGTGGCGAGATGTCTGCTGCCGCCGTCAGGAACTCGAGACCGACGTCTCGGATTGTCTGATCGACGAGATGGAGTCCATCGTCGTACGCGACGTATCCCGCCTCCTCGAGCCGATTCACGACGCGACGAATCGTCTCTCGGTTCTCGTCGATCTTCCGCGCGACACCGGAGATGGAATCATCTGAGTCGAGTGCGAGGATGACCTTGAGTTCCTTCTCACCGCACACTTCGTACATTCTATGGCTACACAATTCTGTGCAATAGTCAAAAGAAATACTATTCGTGTGGGTCGGCTGGCTGGATCTGGCGAGTGTCCTCAGCGAGGCTGATTCCAACGAAGTAGCTGATTATCGGTTGAATCATCACAATTTATCATCTGGCGGTGCGAGGCGTTAGCCGGCGAACTGCTGTGTCAGAAAACAGGTAGAACCTTCAGTCGTGGTTGGTGTCTTCGTTCACACGCCGATTTTCGACTGCCGCGAGCCCAGACGGTCAACGGTGAGAAAAATTGGCTGATAGCTTAGCTACGCCGGTAGCGGTGATACTTTTCGCGCCTCACGCATAAATGCGAGAGAGGATCGTGATAGTTCCATCCACACTCGATAAATGCGCCGCCCGGTCGGACGAGTTCTGCGAGTTTTTGTCGATCAGGGCCGCGTTGACGGTCGTGTATCTCGTCGTATGGTCGTCGGCTTGTGTCTGGTCGAACGGCGGGTCAAAGACGATGCTATCGAACGGTCTGACTCGAACCCCTCGTCAATCGCCGTCACGTCATAATGAACGGTAGACTCTCGTTCGAGGTTGATATCGTTTTGACGACTCCGCTATCGTGTGAGAGGTGCGTCTTCCCAGCGCAGGCGTTCAGCACGCGCCTCTCGATATTCTCTTTAACGGCTTTGCTGAACCCTTCTTCTTCAGACATCATCCGTCTTTAGCTAATACTCAGAGTAATACCGAATAACACCGTTTTGGAGGTGGGTTTCGTCAGTATACGACCGCTGCGGGGCGAAAAAGCAGTCTCTGCATTATCTGTACTGTTGACTCTCAGCCGCATCAGCGGTTCAGCCGCTAGATTCGTTCGACTAATACCATTAAGCATAATTCTGCCACGGAGTATAACCAGCAGTCTTAGCTAAAGACGAATGCTTCAGACATATTCTCCTCTGAAACAGCCGTTCGATGAGAGCTGCGGATTGATCAAATCGGGGTTTGAGCTTCCCGAAGACATATGAGGACTCATCTCAAATATTTGATTATGAATCGACGGAAGTTCCTTGCTGTCGGTGGTCTTGGTCTTGGGACAGGAGGGTATCTCGCATGGAACAGATTTCAATCTCCGTCAATACCCGATGGTATGACCGTAGAGACGTTATATCTCGAACGAAATGTCTTCGACCCACGTGATGTCTTTGCCCTGAGGGAAGAGTCTTATACACTTATTGCAGACGAAGAAACTGCAGCCAGCGAATTTGACGATGTTGAACAAGTATCTGCTTTTAGTGACGATACTGATTTCGACGAATCCTATATTCTTGTTGTTCAAAACGGAATGCGATCTGAAGACGATCTCGAATTAGATGGGATTGAACGCACTGAAGACGGACTTCAGGTTGCTGTTTCTATAGATCAACCACTTATCCCCGACCATGATGATCTCATTACACATTCGCTTCTTATTCGGATTACTGATGAGAAAACCGTACCCGATTCAATAGATGTCAGTATAGCCGGCTATTGATGATCGGATTACTCTATCAGTAGATAGTAGCGCGATTTCTTTATTCAGAATCGGCCCTGAAACTGAATCAGGGCAGTTCGGTCATTACACGTGCAGAAGTACCTTTTTCCGCCTCGGGATTCCTCGCTACGCTCGGAACCGCTCGGCGCAAAAATCTACGCTAAAAAGGCCGCTCGCTCCCGATGGTCGCTCGCGGGTGCTGCACCTTTGGCTCAACCGCAGCGGTAACGCCTTGCCCTATACTGAACGCGAGTTTCACGCACTACTCTGAATAAAGAAACCGTATTACCAACTACTGCTATCAAATTTCAATACCTTCTGTTAGTCTCTGTGTTATGTAGGTCACCTGTAGTGAACGTGACAAGTCAATGTCTTTCATTTACTGAGGGTTCAACAACAGCGTTCATCGATGATATTGATAGCCACTTACCAGTCGGTATCCTTTTAAGTACTGTTTGAATACTATTTCTTCAATACGTGTCGGGTTCGGGAACAGAAGACTTCGGGTCAAACCGAATTAGGATCGATTTCTCCGAAACAGTCTATATTGGCGGCCCTATCGACGTTTCTCTACAGGGACGCCTTCCGTTCGTATCCGAACCAGACATCACGCTTGTCGCCGCGATGCTCGGATACTCAGGCGAGATCCCCGACGACCGCGCCGAGTGGCACCACAACTACACACCTATCGAGTGTTGGATGTCGGCACACATCCTCCGTGAAGTCAACGGGTGGACGATCAAGCAGACTGCGAAGCGAATCCGAGCGGAGCGCGACATGCCACAGACGCTCGGGTTCTTCGAAGAAGAGCCAAAACCCGGTGCCCGTGGCGACCCACCGAGTTACACACAGCTGCGGGACACGTGGGAAGAGACATTCACAGATCGACACCGTGGCGCGGTCAAAGTCATCGCCGAGCGCCTCGTCGAGTACTGCCGCGAGAACGGCTTCCCGGCACCAGAGGACGTATTCCTCCCAGAAGAAGAGGTTGAGGTCGAGGAGCCGACCGAAGACCACCCCACCGTTCGGGAGTTAACGATCGAAAAGACTGCGGACGTGTGGGAGCACGCCCGTCCAATGGTACTGAAACACTGGTACCTGAAGCGCTACCACAACTGGCAGATACCGGAAGCGAGGTTTTTCGACGGTCACGCAGCTCTCGCTACGGCTGGCGACGACGTTTTCCCCGAGTCTGGGCTCGGGAATATGTTGGCGAAGTCCGGACACGACCAAATCCACTACCCCAGCACACACCGACGCGAGCTCAAGAAGTTCACCATCGAAGAGATACGCGAGTTGCATCAGGAGGTCACGCGCGATCTCATCGCAGAAGCCCGCCGCAAAGGCGAACTCGTCGGGAAAATGAAGGTGGCGATCGACCAAACCAAAGGCCACCCGTGGACAGGCGAGGTCGTGCGGAACGCCGACGGGAGCAACGCTGAAGACTGGGTACTCGGGTACAAGAACGACAACGACACGCGCACACAGCACTACTTTCAGTGGGCGACCGTCCAAGTCGTCGGCCTCGATGTCCCGCTGATCCTCGACGCTATCCCGGTGAAGCGCGGCATGACGAAAGGCGAGATTGTGGACGAACTGATGGCGACCGCGAACGGCCTGCTCCACGACCCGGAGATTGTGATGATGGACGCCGGGTTCGACTCGGAAGCAGCGAAGAACTCGGCAGAGAAACACTCCACGTACTACCTCAACAAGAAGAGCCGCGGAGCGGACGACAAGAAGCGGATGCGCAAGATGTGGGAGAACCGCGAGACAGTGCGCATCATCGAAGAGGAAGACCGTCCCGGAATGCCGACGCGGAAGACAGTCTACGTTCCGCACGTGCTCGCTGACGAAGAGGACGAAGGTGACAGCGGCGGCCCGTCCGAGCTTCGTCAGGGGCTTCTCTCCGACTTCCAAGAAGCTGGCGGGGACGAACTCCCCGACCAGTCGCCGTTCGACTCGCTGGTTGACGACATCCGAGAAGAGGAAGGGGAGAAAGGGCTCAGCGAAGACGACATCGACGGCGCTGAGCAGTACGTCGTCTTTGAGACGAATCATCCGTTGGCGAACAAACGTGGCGGTCGGAACCGAGAGACAATCCCGGAGGAAGAGCAGATACACGCTGCTGCCCGAATAATTCGTAACTACGGCGACCGGTGGGGTATCGAGAACGGCTACAAGAAGGTCGGCCACTTCCTGCCCCGTTCGGGCAGTAAAGACCCGGTGCTACGGTTCTTCGGGTTCATGTTTGCGTGTACGCTGTGCAACTGCTGGCGGCTCGTCGATCTCCTCGTGAAGCTGTCCGTCGAGGACGATCCCGACTACACGCCGTTGGTGACGGCGAGTCGGTTTCTCGCTGTGGCGGAGGGAATGTTCGGTCTCGGGTCGAAGCCACCGCCAGACTAACGTAACGCCTTCCTTCGGTTTGCTGAATCGTGAGCGGCGGCGCTGTCCGGTGTTAGTCTAAACCGGCTTTTTTCTATATTCATATGGTAAGTTACGGTATCTGATAGAACAGCGAGCGGCTATTTTCCCGTCTGAATCTCGAAACCAACCGGGAACCAACCGATATCTACCCTACTTCGTTGGAATCAGGTCGTTGGTGGAAAAGGTCAGACCGACCCCCTATCGATGATCCGTCCTGAAAAGAGACCCTTAGCAAAGTCTGTGTAGCCGCAAGTTGCAGTAGTCTGTATGCCCAACTGCCCGAATTGCGGAGACCAAGCCAAAGACATTCATCACTACTGCGGGTCATGTGGTCAGGCGCTTTCAGATATTGCAGAGTCAGAAAACGATCCTCCGATGGCAGTCGATCGTGAAGGCTTCCTCTCGTTGCGCTCACTCTCGTACGTCAACAACCTATTGAACGGAGAGCAAGAGCTGGACAGAGACTCGGTATCGTACACCCAATTATCACGAGAAGTGAGTGCTGCCTTCGCAGATTTAGCCCGTCTGGCGATGGTGAAGGAGTTAGATCTGCTCCAACTCTGGGCGGCTGGTTCCAGCTCTACGGCCTTGGACACGCCAGTTGAAGACATGAGTAGCAACCAGTTCCGCGACTGGCTGGCCGCTATTGGCCTTTCTCGGACTCTACGGATGTACGACGAATCTCTCCACACGGAGTTCGAGGACGACTTCAACGAGCGACTCCAGAAGCTCCTCGAGATTGCCGGGGAGGAACTCGATAGTTAGGGGTGTGCCCAGCGAGAATCCTCGCCTATGCACGCACTTGTATCGAGGGGTAACGTACGGCGAACGTCCTGAATCAAACACTCTAACGCCGTACGTACATGCTCCACCCTCGAAGGGGTGATCAGTTTCTAACCAGTCGATCAATCGAGACGATTAACTCGTCACCACCCCATAATCAGATAGATGGCTGGTGCTGATCATGATGACTGCTGCCGGGGTGCTCACGCAGCTTCCCAACAGGGCGAGTTCACTCAAGCAACCGTCTGGGATGCGTGCCGAGATGGGATTCAAGAGGCAATCGAGACACAGCTCGACGACGAGCAGGCACCACCAGTAATCATCGACGGCCTCCCCACGATCGGAAAAACGCGACACGCAAAAGAGATCGCGTTCGACCTAGATGTCTCGGCCGCAATCCTCACGCATCGGTATGAGACGCGGGACCAACACCTCGGCCTCGCTGCCGAGCATCAGAAAACGGTAGTTGAAGTTCCAACGCTCGACCGGGACTGTCCAACCCGCCGAGGGGAGTACGGGTCCGATTGGGCCGAGCGAATCAACGACTATCGGTTGCGGGGAGCCTCACCGACGTATCTTCACTACTATCTGCAGGATGTGCTGCCCTGTATGCAAGACGGTGACTGTCCATACCTCGCACGCTGGGACGCGGTCGAGGCGGCAGACGTCATCGTCGGCGGGCCAGCCCACGCCGCCCTTGATCGCGTCGTAGACGACCGCGTCGTCATCTTCGACGAAGACCCAGGAACCGCCTATCGAACGGAATTTGACGCGAATCAACTCTCAACAGCGATTTCAACCTTTCTCAGCAAGAACGACGACTTGCCGATAGACAACCACTTCGGGTTGATTGGGGCTGCAACAAATGAGGGGATGGAGGCGATACGAGATGCGATTCGTGACGAACTCTCAGATGACACCTCTATTGCCCGTCCAACTGAGGCAGTCGACGATGATGACGGCCATGCCGAGGCCCCGACTGCAGTGCTCGCTATGCTCGAACTCGGCGGACCGATTATTGGCGATACCGCACCGACGGAGTATGACTGGGACGATCAGCTTCGGGAAGAAGCAGGACTGGATTATGTCGAGCTTCCAGACGGGTCACAGGTTGTCTACGATCACGCCGAATCACGGGTCGTCATCCGACGACCGCCGACTCTTGATGCTGCCCGCGCAGTAGTTGGACTCGACGGAACGCCAGTCGAAGAACTCTGGCGCGGACGGCTCGGCGTCGACGAGATAGTGAGTTGGCGGATCCTCTGCGATGACTGTCGGGCCCGGTATCTCCGTGACGTCATCGGCTACGAGTTCGTACAAACGACCTCGCACGTCAAGCCATACAGCAGTGGTGAATACGTCAATCGACTGGGCGACTTCGGGGTGATCGAGGCGGTCGCAAATCGTCACGATACAACACCAGGCGTCATCACGACCAAGAGTGCAGCTGAGCGTCTCTTCGAAGAGCCACCCAGTGAGCCATTTATCGACATCGAACGAGTGACTGACCAAATTGCGGACGTCAAACACTACGGCGCGCTCCGGAGTAGCAACGACTTCACAGGGACGGAGGTGGGGGTCGTACTCGGTTCACCCCACCCGGGAGACCGTCCGCTTCAGATTACGGCCGCACTGGAAGGTTACACGGCGGTGAGAGGTGACGAGGGGAAGGGAACAGACCTCGACTACGGGATTCCTGAACGGCCGTTCCTCCGGCACTATCGCGAACACAAGATTGCCCAAGCTGTCCTCCGGTTCGGCCGAACGACGGCTGCGACGGTCTACATCCACACAGGGGTACTCCCTGAGTGGTTATCCGAGATGGTCACGGTCGGGCCAGAGGCTGTCACGATCGAAGAGCGCTCCGAGGGGCAACGTGGTGTGATTCGCGCGCTCCTGGACGAGGGCCCGGGGACAGCCGCCGAGATCGCAAATCGAGAGGGAGTCTCTATCGGCGAGAAGCAAACCCGGGACTGGCTGAAGCGACTCCGGTCGGAAGGGTATGTCTCCCGTGATGACTCCCAGCCATACACGTGGGGTGCCAACGGCCTAGCTGACGCTCCGCATACCGCCCACGTGCGGCTGCCTGAACTCGGGTAGTGACGAAAGTATTATCACCCCCACGAATACGCTATCTTGATTTTCCGTGAAATCACAAGCAGCTCGCGACGGCCCGCCTCGCATCGGTTTCACACCGTCCAAATCCCCATCTCTAACGCTGAATCAGACCCTTCCTACGTCTGGACTGAGCTGACTTCCCTTCGCTAAACTGAGCCACTACGTATAGAGTTCTATACGTCCGACCTCAGATTTCCTGACCTTCCCTCTCTTTTCTATCAGAACTGGTCCTCACACGGCTCACTGTGACCTGTCCCTTTCTGAACGATGCCTGAACTCCCACCGTTGGATCGAGACATGCGTCTCCATCGGTGAATTTCCCTGGGTGATTGGGCCATTGCGAGGCGGGCCGGCGCGGGGGCGCGCCTCACCGAAGGTGGAGCGCGCCCGTCGCGAGGTTGCGACGGGGCGCGGCCACCGACTATGAGCTCGAAACGCGACATCCGATCGACGGACACGACCAATGCACAGACGAACGAGCCGACGCCCCGGTTCGAACAACCACTCAGTGACGACCAGATCTGGACGATGCTCCAGACGGCTGCGAACAGCGCCCGGATCATGCCGATCGTGAAGGGTGACTGGGAGTCGTCGACGCGCTCGTACGAGACGCGTGAGAACGCAGCCCGCGCCCTGATCTTCGACCTGAGCTTCTACGCCGACTATCGGTTCAGCCAGGTTCGCCGGTTGTTCCAGCAGACCGCAATGCGGGACGTCCTCACCAAGACGGAGATCGACGACATTGTCGAGGAGGCCTACATCCAGCAGAACGGACGGAGCTATCCAACGTTCGCATAATGGTGAGGTAGGCCAGTTACGAAGTGCTTCTCACGGGGCAGAGCCCGCGGAGATTCCCAGAAGTCCGGGACTGAAGCAGGAGATCCGCTGACACCGAGAAGGTCACACACAGAAGACGCAAAACGTGGCGGTACTTAAACAGGCTCGCGAATAGGACCTTGCCGTCCATCCCAGACAGGATATCGAGTACGCCGTCGTCGACGAGAAATCCTCACGGGACCACGTCGCCCTCGCCCCGTAGAGATCGAGACCTACGACGCCTCGTACTACGAGACGCAGCTGGTCCGAGCTGTTGAGAGCATACTGTCTCCCTTTGACTGGAATTAGAACGACATCCAACGCGAGTTCTAACTAGGTAGCGAGGCGGATTCCCCGCCCTTCCGAAAACCGCAGGTTTTCGGCTTTCGCAAATCTTCGATTTGCGTCAACACCGTGGGCGGGGTTGAAGCCGACACTCGCCGCCGCCAACCACGAACTATTAATTACCTACACTATCTATTGAAATCTGTGGCGGACGACTACCTGAGACGCACCGCAATCACCCGTCCCATCCTCACCGCCGAGCAACAGGACTTGCTCGATACCACCATTAACGAGTGGAAAACTGCCTGTAACATCAGCAGCCGCATCGGATGGGAACACGGTGAGACGCGGAAAAACTACCTCCAAGACCTCGCCTACGACACGGTACTGGAGGAAACACGTCTCGGGAGCCAACACGCGATTCTTGCCACCCATCAGGCCGCAGCCGCGCTCGATGGTGTCGAAGCAATCGAAGACCTTGACGAACACTACAAAACGTCTCGACCAGAGTTTACCAGTAACACGGTGAAATATGACACTCGAACGATGACGCTGTTCGATGATGGGTCTGTTTCGCTCTCCACCGTCGATGGCCGGATTCAGTGTGACCTGAACCTCCCCGACGAAGAAGACGGATATCAACACGAATACCTCAACGATGATGACTGGGAAGTAACAGAGTCTACGCTGTCAAAGCGTGATGGCGAATACTATCTCCACTTCGGGTTTCGGAAAAACAAGCCCGAGAAACAGGTCGAGATACAGGATGACAACGAGGACAGGACAGTTCTCGGCGTTGATCTCGGCATCGTCAATATTGCCACCACCAGTACAGCGTACTTCGCATCGGGGAGAGAACTCAGGCACCGGCACCGGGAGTTCGAACGGATTCGCGGCAATCTTCAGCAGACCGGGACACAATCCGCTCATCGGACAATTCAGCAGATGAGCGGGAGGGAGTCACGGTATCTCCGTGACCAACTCCATCAAGTCGCCAACCGGCTTCTCGAAGAAGCACGGACACACGACTGCGAGTACATCGCGTTCGAGAATCTAAAACACATTCGAGAACGTGCGCCGCCCGTCAAAGAGTTTCATCAGTGGGCCCACCGGCAACTTGTTGACCTCGTGGAGTACAAGGCCGAAGCCGAAGGGATTAGCGTCGAGTTTGTCAGTCCGAGGAATACGAGTCGGCGGTGTCCCGAGTGTGGACACACCAGCAAGGGGAACCGAGTACGACAAGCGGAATTCGAGTGTGAGTCGTGCGGGGCAACTCAGAATGCGGATTATGTTGGCGCGAAGAACGTTGGATGGCGATACGTCCGTCGCGGGCTACAGTCCTCGCGGCGGGCGGGCGACAGTCAACTCGCCCTGAAGTCAGGAACGGTGACGCCGAATCAGGGATTTGTCCCGTCCGACTAACCATGGTCGGCAGAGGCCGAGTTCACTGACAAGCCCCGTGCCACCGTGCGCGGGGCAGTTGACTGGAACACGTGTAGTTGATATCAAGGACTGGGCCTAACGAACCCCCTCCCCCCTTTTTCGAGTTGTAAACTCGTGACGACGGGGAGGGGGTGAACAGAAAGAGGCGGTGCAAAACATCCGATTGTGGCAGATACACGCGATAGAAGACCTGAACATCCATTTCTCTAAGTTACAACTAGAAATGCGAAAGTTTATGCTGCACGTTATCTAACCATATCCGCAATGGGGACAAAAGAAATAAATCTTCTAGCCCAGCTAGAAGATTGGAGTCTTTGGGTATAAAGAATCTCCTCATCTCGCACATGGTCCCAATCCCGAGAACTATCATGTTTCATCGCCTCTACGTCCTATTTTGTGAACTCCATTCTCACTCCATGGGGTCTAGAGTGGTCTGCACCCGGCGACTTACAACTCGAAAAAGGGGGGAGGGGGTAGAATGTTCGAGTACACCACACGAACTTCACCAACCATCATGTTTGTTAACCGGTATTACTCTCATTTGTGAACTGCTCGTACGAGCGTTACCCTTTCGCGACAATTCTGGTGCTTACTACTCGAAAACGGGGGGTGTGGGATACACCGTTTCACCCTAAGCATCATTCGCAAAATTCAGCCGATATAGATCTGCTTCTATACTCAGTGCGACTCACTGTTACTTACAACTCGAAAATGGGGCGGGTGGGAGAATCGAACCAGGTGTGATGACGCTCCTCGAAGTCTTACAACTCGAAAACGGGGGGTCTGGGTCATCGAGGGAGTTCGACGATAGAGATTCCTGGCGATCCCTTACAACTCGACAACGGAGGGTGTTAGATGCCGAAGACGGTATCTGGCTGGTTTCTGGAATACACGGCTGTAGTTGTTAGATAGCCTGTTTTCACCCGGTTACAACTCCACAAGGGTCCACATTTTTATACCCAGAGTTCGAGGGGGTTCATAATGGGACGAAAGGGACGTAGAGCAGGTTCGAATCATCCAGAAGGTGAAAAGGATCGCAAATCCTCCTCTGCTGCTCCTGATAATCCCGAGTCGATGGGTGAGGAGATAGATACGTCACAGTCGACGTTTGAGGATGGCTCGGAACTCGCCGATTCTTCTCAAGAGGCAACAAACGGTGGTGGCATCTCAATCCGGGATCGACTACAAACTGAGTCGTCTGGGGGGGTCTTCGCGAACAAAGACCTCGTTCGGTCAGATACCATCATCGACGAGGATCGTATCGTCGGTCGTGATGACCAACTGGGCCGTGTCGTCGACAATCTGAAACCCGTGCTCCAGAACGAAGGCATCCCAGATATGCTTCTGAGTGGTCCCTCTGGAACTGGGAAGTCGCTCATCATTCATGCAGTCTGCAAACAGATCGTCGAACTGTGTGAATCCCAAGGCAAGACCTTCGGGGTCATTTCAATCAACTGCGAGGGGCCGAAGACTGCAGATCGGGCTGTCTATCGGTTAGTTAAAGCTGCTGCCGACGACCTCGGCGTTGATCCTGGTGTTCCCCAAACCGGAGTCTCAACAGATCAGAAGCTGGAGCGACTGTACGAACTGATGCGCGAGTACTATGACGGTGTCATCTTCATTCTCGATGAAATCGATATGCTCGAGGGACCGTATCAGGAAGCAGAGTACAATTCTCTCATCTACCAGCTTTCACGGGCTCGAAAACTCGCCGATTTTGATGGGCCGATCTCACTCACGACTATCACGAATTACGCCGATTTCATGAAGGACCTCAACAGCCGCGCACAGAGTTCTTACAACCCTGACGATATCTTCTTCGACGATTACGATGCGAACCAACTCCGTAGTATTCTCCACAACCGACGAGACGCCTTCAAGCCAGACTCACTCACAGATGACGTCGTTCCGCTTGTTGCTGCGTTCGGATCCCAAACGCATGGAGATGCACGGAAAGCAATTGATCTCCTCAGATGGGCTGGCGAATTAGCCGAGCGGCGTGGAGCTGACACTGTTACCGAGACTGATGTCCGTGAAGCCCAGGAGAAATACACCGAAAATCGCAAACTACGCCATATCAGCGGGATATCCACTCAAAAGAAACTCTCCATCTACGCTGTGGCGGCTACTGCCCACTATGCAAGAGAACATCCTGAGTGGATACCTGCTGGACCTACGTTCAAGACGTACCAATTCATTGCTGATACGATGGATTCGGATCAGTACAGTCGCGAGACGTTCGTAAATCACGTCACAGAGCAGAGTACGTACGGGGTATTGGACTCCGAGCGTCGAGGCAAGGGGCGAGGCAGAGGAGTGCATATGTATTTCTCCCTCTCCGAGGACCCGGAAACGATTATGGAGACGATTCGTGAGGATTCCCGGTTCGAAGATCTAGCTCACGAAGAGGCGACTATCAGCGCGGTTGTCCGCGAACGGCTGAAGCAGTTCCGGAGCAAGAACTAATCTCGCTCAGATTCTCCCCGCACTTACTACTCGAAAACGGGGGGTGTTCGCGGCCCGGGTGATGCTTACAGCTCGAAAATGGGGGGTGTCATTTGTCGGGGTGTCTTGTTACTACTCGAAAACGGGGGGTGGGTGACCTTAGAGATACGACGTTGTATAGCATGTTGATGTGCTGTCTCCTCTCCCTCTCCGATTTACAGCTCGAAAATGGGGGGTGGATCTCACGATTTTTTAATCGTCGTCGGTCTCCTCGATGAGGACGTCGTGGAGAAACCTCCTACCGTTCGGGGACTTCTGGGGTTAAGAGCTTCTCAATCACGGCACCCCTGGTGGTAGACCATTCACACTGAGGGGTGTCGGTAAACCGATCCCATTCACACTCTGGGGGGTGTCGTCTGCTGAGGGTTCAATGGTGCTGAAACAAACCTTCGGCTCTGGTTCAATCTCGTCTACTCGTCGGGACTGACGGGGCCTTTATATTGAGATCGGATTTTTTCTCCGTCTCGCCACTGCCAGTAGTAGTAGCGATTGTCGTTGATTTCCTTTATCGTGATCGTCGCCTTTGCAGGGACGTCGTCTGGAAGGTCTTCGGGGCGGTCATCGACGTCGTCCTTGTCCGATTCCTCCTCAAGACGGGTCTTCCGTTCTATGTGTTCGGCTAGCTCCTCAGCGTAGCGGGCTACCTCCTGGAGCTGTTCCGGCGGAGACTCGTTGAGAGTCTCGACTAATTCGGTCGGGAGGCCTGCAGGCGGGGTCGGTGGCTCGTAGGACATCGGCAGTTTCCTCGTGTTAACCAACATGAACCAGCGATCCATAGCTTTGTTGGTTAAGACCCTCTTGATTGATCTCTTCCGTATTTTGTAACACTACTCGAAACTTCCTTATATACAAGTTTCGTACTATGTTACACCGTGCTTCGGCGAATCGAACTTGAGGTCCTCGCCACCGTCGAACGGGGCGACACGATCTCTGACCTCGCGACGAAACTCGACCACAGCGAGAGTTATCTCTCCCGTGCCGTTGCGGACCTCAGGGAGAAGGGGCTGGTGTACACGGAACGCGACGGGCGTCGAAAGCGGGTTGTTCCCTCTGACAGCCGAGCCGTCGAAGTCTACCAGGATCTCGTCCGCCAGCACTCCCACATTGATTTCCCCGAGCTGTTGACCGGTAAGTCCCTCGAGGTGCTGAACTATCTCGATCAGCCGCGAACCGTCGCCGAAATTGCCGACCTGAGCGACAACTACCGCAATACGATCAATCGAATTCTCAAGCGGTTCCGCGATCGTGGCCTCGTCGGCACGGACGACGGCCGCTACGATTTCAACGCCGACTTCGATCGACTCAACGAGTTCGCACGCGAACTGGTTCACCACCTCCATCGACAACGCCTCGAAGCGGTCGCGCCAAATGGGACGATTCTCTGGGAGGACCACGAAGAATTTCTCGCTCAGACTGAGACGGAGATCGACGTTGAGAACTTCCACGAAACTGGGCTCGCCGTGTTCGCGGCCTTCGATCTCCTGTTCCTACTGACTCGCCACCGCTACTACCTTTACTCTGAGGATATGGAGGACCTTTCGCCGGCGGAGCTCTGCTGTCACACTTTGCTGATCGATAATGGCGCTCGCCACCGGTCGTACTGTCTTCTCCTGCTCAGCCGCATCGACGTCGACGAGCAAACGCTGCGGGACCGAGCGGCGAAGCACGGACTTGAAGACGAAATCGAGGACCTGTTCCAGTATCTCAAGACCCACGGTGATGTCGACGATGATCGCTTCCTCGAGTGGGACGAGTTCCAGAAGCTCGCGGCTGAGTACGAAATCGACCAGTGATCGAGTACTGATAACGAGCCGATTTCGAGGAGTTACGCGTCGTCCGGGCGAGGCACGTTCTTCCGTCCGAATCACCCAACATCAGCCCGCCACGACGGAATCGTTGGTTAAGAACGAACGTCCAGCTCAGCAGGGAGCCGGCCGTCTGGTCGCGGAACTCGTCCCTATTTGACCTCGTAGTCGACCCGGCGCATATGCTTGCAGCCACCCTCGGGAGTCCGTTGTTGCCAGTCTGGACAGGTACACGACTTGCCGATGATATCGACGTCGTAGCGGTTCCCGGACGCGGACGCTACCTCGTACCGGCCGCCTTTCGCGAGCAGCGAGACGTTCATCGGTTCGTCGACAGCGCGTCTGGTTCGTGGCTCGAGAGCATCCTGCTGTGCCGCCTGCTCAGCAACGACCATCCGATCGCGGATATCACCGGTCTGCCCACCGTCCGGAGCGACAGTACCGTCAGCGTGCTGAAAACACTCCTGCAGAAGCTTTTCGACCGGATGACCGTCCGGCCAGAGATAATGGACTTCACGCCGCTCACGATGGTCGTAGGACCCACAGGCGGCAGCATCCTCGTCCCAGACGCGCCACGCACCGAGGGCGGTCATTACGTCGATGATGACTCTGGGGACCGTTGTGCGGTCGTCTGGGTAGAACAGCCGAAATCGCGTACACTCCTCCCGTGGTGAGTCCGTATCCCACCACTCGACGTCGGAACCCCAGCTGTCGAACATCGATTTGTCCCGCCCATACCCGACCGTCACATCGTCGACCTGCGGGAATCGCTCGGCTACCGCCTCCGACTGACCTTCGAGTAGTCGGAGAACAGCATACCTGAGATACTCGTGTGTAGGGGACTCCGTGGATCGAGCGACCTGGTCGTGATTTTTAGCGATATGCTCCGCCTCTGCCAAAACAGCCGTGAGATACCGATTAGACATGGTTCTGTGGAGGGTGGAATGCGCCTCCGCCCCCTCGTGGGCGCTGAAAAACTTAACCAACAGTCTGCGGATTCGTTTATCTAATGTTGGTTAACGAGGCGAGAATTTAGTCCTCGAGGACCTCGATGATCTCTTGTGCCGTTCGACTAATTCGGACGAGACGCTCGCGAACGACCTCGGGATCGTCCGATTCCCACGTCGCAAGGTAGAACGCCGAGCCACTCGTATCGAGCCCGCAGTACCGGCCGACGACGTACGCGACGGCTTCGGCTTCGACCTCACGCTTCGAGCGCTCGGTATCGTCGTCGACGTCAAAGTGGAGTAAGGCGTGTGCGTACTCGTGAATCAGCGTCCGAGCGAGATCCGCATTGTTCTCGCGGTCGCGAGCCTCGACGAGGGGCTTGACGTCGATGAGACTCACCCGCTCACAGACACCTTTTGCCTCTCCATGCGACCATTCCTCCTCGGGGATAATTCGAACCGTCACCCCAAGGTCATCATCGGCGGCAGTCAACTGGGTGACGAGACCGTCGGCGTCGCCGGTCGCTTCTGTATCAAGTTCCGGAAGCGGCTCACCGTCGGTCTGGGAGATGTCGAACACCGGTGCGGGTCTGAAACCAACGAGCCCCTTCGACCACTCTTCAGGCGGTGTCTCGTCGTAGTCGCAGTCGCTGCTCTCGTGGTAGCTCGGTGAGTTCTCGCACTCTGGGCACTGTTTCGTGATGATTGGTGCCCAGATCCAGATCGCGCTTTCCCCCTCCTGAACGTGCCGGTCAAAGTCATCTTGCCATGTCCGATAACCCGCCACGCGGGTCGCCTCGGGACACTGGCGCTTGATCAGGAGCGTATTTTGGTAGGAATAGTCGTGGAAACGGCTCTGGACATCGAGCCACTCCTGAAACTCCGCGCTGGATTGCGCCTCGTCGACGCCGGCGACGAGGTCGTTGATCCACTGTTCGATGGTGCTGTTCATCTCGTCCGATCGCGTGTCGGTCTCGTCGAAGGAGATCGACGAGTCGCTGGTCGTAGCCATAATTTCACTGAATCGAGTTCACCGCGACCGCGTCAGTTTAGAACGCGCCGCACCCCTCTGGGGCGCACAAAAAACCTCCTCTGAGTGTCACCGGAGTTCGTGTGGTTCGTCCGCGAACCCGACTGTAACGAGGTACTCGAGATACTCGTCGAACTGCTCTACGTCGCTGGGCGTGTCTGTCGCGAGGTGACGTGCCCACTCGATGGCCCACTGGAATGCGGGGTCGGTGCCACCCTTTCCATGGATATACCACCAGCGGGCCGCTTTCAGCACGACGAGCGGATTCGTCGGTGGGTGCTCGCTTGCTAGTCCACAGGTGATCGACCGGATCTCCTCGGGAATGTCTGCTGGATCTACCTCGGACGTCTGGGTGTTCGGCAGGTCGATTGGAATCTGATCGATTGAGATGTCACTCGGATGCTGCTGTTGACTCATGTAGAATCACTCTCTTGTAGGCTCTCTTTCGAGCCCTCACCCCTTCCGGGGACGAAAAAACGACTCGCTGCTTAGGCTGGGGGGAAGTAGACGCTTTGCTCGCCGACTAGCTCTTCGAGTTGGTTCCAATGCCGATGCGTGAAGTAGCAGTCGTAGCTACAGTATCCACAGATATCTCCCGTATCGTACTCTGCTACGAAGGGGCCTCGTTCAGTCGTCCAAACGTTCACATCGCACTCAGTACACGCCGCACTCTCGATATCACTCGGTGACGGACCGCGATACTCGAACTCGACACCATCTTCCTTCGTTGTCGATTCGGGCCAAACACCTCGTGCCTGCCAGAACTCCCGGACCTTTGCGAGACTGCACCGGACGGTTTTTCGGATCGTCATGTGCTCGGCGTCGCGACCGCTGTCGTCCCACCCACTAGCCGTCCAGAACTCGCCAAACTGTGCGCCACGGTGAAGCCCATTCCAGTCGAGCCCCACGATATCTGCGGGCGGGTCACCCGTCAGCGTGGGACGGGTGAGCTGCTTGATCACGTCTAGTTGTTTCGGCGGACTCCCTCCGAGTATATGGACGCGACGACCACGCCAATCGCTCGGTTCTGAAAATACGTGAGCGAGCCGGTCGGCATATCCCCGAGAGTACCCGACGACGAGGTCATCAGGGATCGCGCGAATCGCGGCACGGCATTTCGGGACGATGACGAGATCCGTTTCTGGGTAGCTTCCTTGGATCTCGCGAGCAGCAGCGACGTATCGGTCCACCTCCTCTACTCCGTAGGCATCACCAATCACCCCGATCTGGGGCTCGTGTTCGAAAAAGCGCTCGACGTACCGCTCAAGGTCTGGACTTCGAAAATCGTTATCGAGCATCCCGACAGGCAATTCGAATGCGTTGAATTGCTGCTGCTGGTAGGTACAGTCCTCTCGAAATCCGGTGAGAAAACCGAGACGAAAGGCGTCAAATGCGAACGGAACTCGATGGAGGAACGCCACGTGGTCGGCCTGCCGAGCAGCTGCAATTTCGCTGGCTGCGCTGCTGGTCGTACTCGCTGTGAGTGCCATGATGAATCAACGCGGGAATTTGCCCCGCACCCCCTCTTGGGGGAGAACAACTGCTACCAGCGGCTAGCCGTTAACCAACACGGATTGCTGTCATACGATTTCTGTTGGTTAATTAGGACGGTACCCTGTAGGGGTCTGCTACGTTGTCTGCTCGTTACTGATATCTCGCAGTTCTAAGTTCAGTACGGGTGGTAGCTCGGCGCGATATCCCCGGTTAGTACGCTGCTCTCGAAGGCGTCGCTTTCGCTGCCCTCGAGGTCGATAATCTGGTAGACTGCATCACCGTTCCAGTCACACTGATCGCTCGAACACACCGCGCTTGCCAGGGCTCCGTTCTCTGTATCTATATGGACGCTTTGGAGATCGAGTTGCTCGCTACAGAGTGGGCACGTCGCCGGAACTTGCGAATAACGGTAACCTGTACTCACGTCGACGTCACCTTGTTCAGCGTCGATGCCACGAAGCCCTTCGACGAGATGGCCGACTCGTGAACGGAACTCGGTGAGAAGCGCGTTGCGGACTTGCTCGTCGATGGGGAGCTCGGCGCTATCGAGAGTGATCGTTATTCGATACGCTGTCGTCTTGTTGGAGTCTTTCATCTGGTTCACCTCTGGGGGGTACGTTCGATTCCCCCGCACCCCTCTCAGGGGTCGAAAAACCTCCCAAGCTCCTAGCTCGCCGGTGTTAATGGGCGGTTCAACTCTCGAGAACGGCAGGGATATCGGAGAGATCGAATAGGCGGAGGTCATCATGTTCGTCTGCAGCTTCCTCGACGGTGCGTTTGAACCCAGAACGGCTGAACAAGGCGAATTCATACGTCGGCTCACCACCTCCGGTGGGTGTTCAGTCGATATGGGGGATGTCGTCCTCGAGATCCGCAAGCACGTCATAGTCGAGGGAGGTGTTGGTAAATTTCGCTTCGCCAGCGATCAGCGTTGACTCGTCAGTTGATGCTCCGAAGTTAGGAATCAGACTATAATAGTCTGAACTATAATGTCCTGGACCCTAATACAGTGGGGTCAATTATTTGAGCCACCACCAAGGCACCGACAGGCATCCCCGAATGTCCCGTCAGTCGTCCTGTGAGCGGATATCGCTGGCCCGCTGTTCAAGCCGGCGGAGGATCTGGACACGCCCCTGATTCGCGTTCTCGTAGGCGACGCAGGCTCGGAGCGTCTCCATGTCGTGAATCGTCGCGATACCAGCGTTGATGAGTCGGGTATTTGGCGGTTCGAGACGCTGTTCCGGTGTGAGACCGTCTGAATCGACGGATAGATTTGACGAGTCGCTCATTTTTGTTCGCCTCCGCTCTCTCAAGGCGACAATAAACAGCGGCTAGACCACTCCCGGTCGAAGAAATTCCTTGTTAGAACTCCAAGTCAGCTTGGACGGTAGTTCGCGTCAGTGTCGACGCTGTCGTACATGCGGCCGAGCATGTCGAGCGCCGACTGAAAGTGCGCGTAGTGCTCGTTTGCGAACGCCACGGTTTCTTGGAGTGGGATGACGGGCCGTCCGTCGACCATCTCGGCTTCGATCTGTGGCTGCGGCTCGAATACCACCTGTATCGCACCATCGAGGTCAGCAGCGGGCAGGCGTTCTTCCGTAGTCGGGATTTCGAACCGATCGAAGAACGCCGTCCAGGCGCCGAGTTCGGATTCGTGGACGGCGATGAACAGCGGATAGTCCTCTGGGTCGCGAGCGACCTGGTAGCCACCGCGGGTCCAGACGTAGACCGCATCGATGCCAGTGTATGCATACTCCATTCCCGCGAACTGCGGGAGGACATACGCCTCTGAAATTGACGGTGGTGAGATGTCTGCTGCCGCCGTCAGAAATTCGAGACCGGCGTCTCGGAGTGTCTGATCGACGAGATGGTTCCCATTGTCGTACGCGACGTATCCCGCCTCCTCGAGCCGATTCACGACGCGACGAATCGTCTCTCGGTTCTCGTCGATCTTCCGCGCGACACCGGAGATGGAATCATCTGAGTCGAGTGCGAGGATGACCTTGAGTTCCTTCTCACCGCACACTTCGTACATTCTATGGCTACACAATTCTGTGCAATAGTCAAAAGAAATACTATTCGTGTGGGTCGGCTGGCTGGATCTGGCGAGTGTCCTCAGCGAGGTCGTGGATATACTCGCGGAGGGTTTCCATATCTTCGCGGGCGTCTTCGAGCGTTTTACCCTTCACTTTGGCCGTGATCTTGTCTTGATCGCGGGTGCCAGTACCGCGAGTGAGTTTGACGGTGAGTGAGACGCCGACATCGCTTCGCTCGACGTACTCGGTTGGTGCCTGACGCTCACGGTTCTGCGGCGATTCTGGGCCCGTACGAGGATGCTGGGTGTGTTCTGACATTGATTGCTTTCTATGATCGTTAGTTGACGGACGGTGCGACTGGATCGTCGACTATCTCACGAAGGGCTGCATCTATCTCGCGTCCGGTGAGTCGCCAGCAGCCGTCGGGTCCTGTACACTCTAGCTGGCTCACCACTTCGGTCTTGAACGCCTTGTACTCCCCAAGCGCCACCTCCTCATTGTCAGTGTAATCGAGCAGAAGGGCGAGTGCGAGTTGGGCCGGCCCGCTGCCACCATATCCCCATTCGAAGCCCGAAGGACTGTGATTCGCCAGCCCCAGACTCCGCTCTGGCGTGAGCTGTTCTTGGTCCGATTGGTTCTCGACGATGGCGCGGCCTCGACGACGGTAACCGACGTAGATGACGTCGGGATCAGCCGAGGTCCGTGACTGTACGTGCGAACGTGGGTCGCTGATTCCACTCATAGGTTGGTTCGCGGGAGGCTCGTTTGATCACCCCCGCACCCCTCTCGGGGTTCAAAAACAGGACGGGGCTGCGTTCGGCAACGTATTTGATAGTTGCAACGTACTGTCCAGGTATATCGGAATGGCTGTACTGGACGATCTCTCAGGGTTTGAGTTCGAGGACGTGATAGAGGACGTCTTCCGAAATCTCGGCTACGAGAACGTCCGTCAGGCCGAGCGAACCGCCGACGAGGGGCGGGACGTCATCATGGAGGAAGTCGTCGACGGCACCCGGCGCGCGATCATCGTGGAGTGCAAGCACACGGGGACGGTGGGGCGGCCGGTCGTCCAGAAGCTCCACTCGGCAATCGCGACGTTCGACTTCGACGGTCCAAAGCGCGGGATGGTCGTCACGACGGGTCGGTTCACGAACCCCTCCCAGGAGTACGCCCAGCGTCTACGGCTGAACGATGATCCCCATCCCATCGAGCTGCTCGACGGCGAGGACCTCCGGGAGATCGCCGACGAAATCGGCCTCGACCTCTACAACGGTCGCATCGAGATTCTCTGCGACGAGACACTCCGCCCCTATGACCCGGCCGCCGACGTCGACGCGCCCGTCGAAGAGGCGTTCCGCGACATCGAAAACATCGAGGCCGCTGACCTCCCAGAACCACATTCGGCGGTGACGTTCCGCCCGGTGGTCGCGGTCACCGCCGACACGAACGCTGTCTTCGAGACATCGGTGGGCGTCATCCACCACATCAACGACCGATCGCGATTCGTCGCCCACGCCGAACGCGGGCAGCCACAGGTCGTCGACGCAGAGGTCGCGACGCTGGTCACCGAGAACCTCCACGCGACGGTCGATCTCGACTCGGAGCAGTTCGCGGAGGTTTTCGACGACGTCGAGGAGAACCGGTTCGGCCAGACGCAGACCGAGTACAAGGAGTGGGCCGTCGAGCGGCTCCAGCAGCACCACACAAAAACGGTCACCTACACCGGCGACAACAACGTCACCTACAACAAGACCTGCGAGCCGAACCGCTCGGACATCTCCGTCCAGTCGATCGAGCCGGTGTACCTTCCCGAGGTTCGGCACACCACCGACCACCAGGAGTACACCTATCCCTATGAGTACTACGCGGCGGGCCCCTCACGAGTGACCGCCGAGGACGGCATCCATCGGTGCGTCCACTGTGACACGAGCGGCGTCGATGAGACGTACACCTACTGTCCGAACTGCGGGGCAATCGCCTGCACCAGCCACACCAAAACGGAACGATTGGAAGGCGAGCCGGTCTGTACCGGCTGTGCAGTGTCTGAACGGTTCGCGCTGAAGACGAAGTACTTCTACGACGAGGAGAACCTCGAGGCGTTCCGCGAGGAATACGTTGAGATGCCCCTCCACGAGAAGGCGATAGAGAACAAGCTGCTGGCTGGCGGGTATGTGGTTGCGACCCTGTTAATCGCCCTGGGTGTTCTCGTGATCGGCGGCATCATCTAACCCGTCGCAATCTTCCGTCAGGCTACGGTGTTGGTGTTACGAGACTCCGTACTGCTCTTTGAGCGCCATATATTCGTCCTTCTTCGGGAGGATGACGGGCAGATCATCTGTCCTGTCGAAGTCATCTTGAAGTGGCCGATACAACGCTTTTACAGTAGGTTCCAGGTCGTACCACTGTGCGGTCTCGATGAGTGTCTCCTGATCGATATCTTCCGCCTCGATCAGCAGCATCGAATAGCTGACCCGCCGGGATCCGCTATCGAGAAGGAGCGTATGGCACACGGCTTCAGCAGGCGTTAGCTCCTCGTCTGGAGCATACCAGAACGGAGGCTCGCCGGCGAGGAAAAACTGTAGACCATACGCTGCAAACCGGCCCAGTCCGGTCATCTCCCAGTCTGGAGCTGCTTGGAGCGCGTCCGTATCCTCAGCGGTCTGTACGCGGACGAGGGATTGCTTCGGATCGCACCACGCGATCGTGGCGCTGGGGGCGATTTCCCGGACTCGTGCTCGATGTTCGTGCTCTATGGCGGCCCGAGCGAACGCCAACAGCGGCGAGACCTCGTCCCGGAGGGCGTACTTCGGATCGGATCTGGAGAGTAACGCTCGGTGCTTGAGCGGTGATAACGCGCTATGGGCACCTTGTCGGGTGACTCCGAGCCGGTCTGCGATATCAGCGATGTGTCGTGGCCTATCGAGGTACCAACACACGCGGAGGGTGGCTGGCGAGAGCAGTTCCGTCCAGTCTACGTGGCTGAACTCCGACTGGAGCGTTCGATACGCTTCGGCGACGGGATGTTCCGCGATGCGGACTCGACGCTGATTACTGGGGCCACGGTTTTCTGCGAGCAATCCCGCTGCGAGCAATTCGTCGAGTACGTCGTACAGATGTTCTCGTGAATACCCGGTATCAGCCGCGAGTTCCTCCGGTGTCGCTTCACGGCCGGTACTCAGCGCGTCAAGCACGGCGAGTCCGGCCTTCGTAATCATCTGGGTCTTTCTAAACCTTAACTATATAAATACGATTTGGGATTTTACTTGACGACTGCTTCGTCCCGAACCGGTTCTGTGAGTGCGTCCTCGAGCGACCCGTGGAATTGCCAGCTGGCCCGCTCGAAGGCCTCGTCGGTCGGACCGTCCCAGCGGGGAATGTGGAGTGACCGCTCACTCTGACTGCCACTCGGTCGGCTCGTCGAACGGGTTCTCCGTCGGGAGTTCCACGACGTAGAGGTATTCCTCGTCGCCGTGGATGCCGTCAGCTGGATCTTCGACGCGTGTCCAAGCAGGAACAGCGGCTGGTCGAGGTGCTCCATATTGGACGGCTCAAGGAGACACGCTGGCTGAGCCGCGTCGATCGTTCGCTCTGGGTCGCCATCCAGATACAGACTGACTGTTGAGTGCTTGTCGAGAAACACGAACGCAGCCGCCGTGTAGCCCGGCCCGCGATCGGCGAGGGTCGCATCGAGCAGTTCCTTCAGCCGGACGAGATCCTGCAGGACGCTTGCTGGGTACTCATCCGAATGGCGATACACCTGTGCAACACGGTCGGCGTCGCCTTCGGTTTCACTGGTCTGTTCGACTCGTTGCATAAACCGCAGTTGACTCCGTGTCGACATCGGTACTCGCCGGCACGAGTGTGCCGGCGCCCATCACCGGCGCATCACAAACACTGATGCCAGCTACTCACTCGATTTCCAGATTCCCCGTTCCCCCTTCAGCACTCTCACTGTTCTCATCCCACTCGAGTTCGAACTCGATGCTCAGCTCGCCAGGGCCATCGGCCGGCCCTTCCCGTTCGGCTTTGACTTCGAATGTCGGACGTTCCGGGGGATCCATTGTGACGGACTCTGCCCCCGTCTTCAGGGTGATCGAACCCCCCTGTTCGAGCTTTTCGGCGACGTTCCGGAGGTACGACGCGATTTCGTCTCGGCTCTGGGCACTCTCGGATTTGAACAGGACTTCTTCAGGCATATACTCTCACTTACACCCCCTGCTCGGATAAGTGGTCCTCTCAATCTCACAACGGAAATTTTCTCGTTACGCTAAGTGGGAGACCTCCTCTGGCTCCTCAACGTCATCGAACTCGCCGCGCTTGACAGGCTCCCAGTCCTCACCCGGCTCCGGACTCCACCAATCGACCTCGTAGGCGCCCGGTGCGCCGAGGATCTTCACGCGCGCCGACCCATCCGGAAGATCGCGACGGAGCTTCTCGTCGACGTGGAGATTCCAGGTCATGGCGGTATTGAAGCAGGCGAGAACGGCCTCTTCGTAGCCGTGTGTCTCTCGGCATTCCTGGAGTTCGACTTGCGTGTTACAGTTCTTGCAGAACACCCCCTCGAACGGGATGTGGCTGAACACCTCGTGCCCGCAGACCGGACACCAAAGGAACTCGAATAGTGCTTGGCTGTGGCGGTCGATGACTTCCAGACTCATCTGTGGATCTGACCCGATTGAGACGGGCCACCCATTCCAGCCCAAAATAAACGTCACCGAAGATACGTTCCCATCAATCAGCGCTCGGCGCCGTACACGATTCGCGAGGGCGCTTCGTACCCGCAGTCGGGACAGTCGAACCAGCACTGTACTTTCGCGCCGTCAGCTGCTTTCTCACCGACGAGGATGTCGTCGTTCGGACACTCGGGACAACTCAGTTCGGGCGCTGGCCGTTCGCGGAGCTCTTCACGGAACGATTTCGCGTCTTTTGTCTCGTACCCTCGCGACCAGATGGGGTACCCGTCGACGAGGATCGCTCCTCGCCATTTGTAGACGTACGAGTCTGGAGTTCTGTGTAGAACCGCTATCGCTCCGGTCTCAGCGTTCCGGTACTTGAGTGTGGGCGTCCGGCTCTCCCTTCGCCAGTTAGTGATTCGGGGCATAGTCGATCAGAAGTGGACGTCCGCGGGCACAATCCAGAGATCCTCACTTTCCACGAGGAGTCGATCCAACTGCTCGCGATGCCGGATGCCGTTCGCGTATTCGTTGTAGAGGAAGATCGTCGGTCCGTCGTACGCACCGACCTGGTGGAACGCGTGCCGAGCAAGGTTCTCATCGCGCATGATCTCCTCGCTGGAGAGCTCGTCAAGTGCCTCTCTCACTTGGTCGAGATTCCGCTCGAACTCCGCTTTCGTTGCTTCCCAACCACGATCGAGCAGTTCTTGTCCTTTCTCGGAATCGACGGCCGCCGCAATCGGGAGATCGCCCCATCGCGCTTTGCCCGCAAGGGTTGTGTCCTCGTCGTCGAAGGTGACAAAGTAGTCAAACACAGCGCAGGCGTGTGGATCGGCGCCGACCAGTCGTTCGAACACCGCCTTTCCGGTGGATAGCGCTTCGTCTTCTGTCGATGCCTCTACCAGCGCGTAAATTACCATATGCATCTCGAACACCTCGAAGTGCCGACGCACTGGGACCCGTCGTTCGCTCACCCCGTACTGCGCCGGCACCCATCGCCGGCGCACAAAAACCACTCTCGGCACTTCCCTCTCTCAGGGGTCGTTCGCACGCTCGACGGTGATGGTCAGATCCCCAGATTCGTAGTTGGCCTCGAATGCGACTGAGAACCCATCCGACTCGTACGCCGCGTGGTAGGCTCGATGCAGTTCGAGCGAGCCGATTGCCTTGAAATGGAAGAATGCGGCTGCGGTGTAGGGCTTGCTGGCGGTCTCGATCTGTGTCTCCACCGAGGCTGGGAGTGCGATCTGTGGTGTGTCGGTGTCAATACTGGCTGCGAACTCACGTGCTTCGTCGACGGTCGCTTGCGAGTGCGCTGGCGTTTGGCCCGTCAGCACGTTCACCGGTGTCTCCGTTTCGTCGGTGAATAGGACGTCTTCGAAGGTGTGCGTTCCCAAGATTGCCTCGGGACTCAACTCGCAGTCGTGGAACGGATCGTCGGCTGGTTGCTCGGTCATGGAATCACGAGCCTACGTAGGGGCTCACCCATTCCTGCCCCTGAAAAAACAAGCAGTTGCCACGAAGCAGACTGACCTAGGAGTGGTTCAGGCTCGCTTTCTCGAGGGGTGATTCGCCAGTCGGGATAAGTAGCTCCTGTCGGTCTCCGATCCGCTCGGCCAGCTTTCGTTTCAGCGTTTTCGAGGTGGAGCCTCCGGCCTCAAGGAGCGAATGGAATGAGCGAGTAGGCCGGAGAGGAAACCGACATAGTCCGACACAACCGGCATACTGCGACCACCTGATTCCCGAGTAGTTAAGAACCGTCAGCACTACATCTGAAATATGGAGGTCCGGCGTACCGCCCCCGTCAAACTCGTCGTTCCCGACGAGCGACGCGACGACCTCCACGAATCCGCCCGCCAGTTCCTTCACTGCGCCAATCGTGCCGCAGAGTTTTGTTGGTCCGACGACTCCTATACCGAATGCGTCACGGCCAACACGACCGCACGAGACGCTCTCTACGACAAACTCCGCGACGAAACCGACCTCACCGCGAACCTCGTCCAAGAAGCCATCCGACGCGCCGTCCAGGCCGTCAAAGGATGCGCCGAACGGTGGAAACAGGGGAATCGAGTGAGCCAACCGGAGTTCACGTCGTGGAGTATGCTCTACGACAAGCGAAGCGCCACATTCTACCGGAACAAAGTCTCGCTCTCGACTGTTAATGGACGTCTCGAGTGTGAGTTTGAACTCCCCTCGGACAGTCCAACGCCATACGAGCAGTACGTGTTGTCCGACGAGTTCGAGTTCCGAGCGAGCACGCTCCAGTACGACCCAGTGGACGATGAGTTCTACTTCCATATCACCACACGGAGGTACGACTCCGAAGGCGACGGCGGTGAGAACGGAGAGGTTTCGGAAGATTCCGAGCACCAAACAGTCCTCGGTATCGACCTCGGCGTCAACAGTCTCGCCGTCTCATCCACCGGACGCTTCTGGCACGGAGACGACTACGACCACTGGTGCCGCGAGTTCGAGAAGCGACGTGGAGAGATGCAACAGTGCGGGACACAAGCCGCGCACAACGCCCTGCTTCGACTCGGCAAGCGCGAAGAAGCATGGCGGAAGCAGTACATCCACACGGTCGCTAACGAAATCGTCTCAGAGGCCGTCGAACACGAGTGCGACGTTATCGTGTTCGAGGACTTGACCGACATTCGAAAGCGGCTACCTCACGCGAAGTGGCACCACTTCTGGGCGTTCCGACGCCTCGTCGAGTACGTCGAGTACAAAGCGCCCGAACAGGGCGTCTCCGTGGAACAAGTCGAGCCGAACTACACGTCCCAACGCTGTTCTCGGACGGACTGCGGGTTCACGCATGAGGACAACCGCCACGGCGAACACTTCGAGTGCCAGAAGTGTGGATACAAGGTCAACGCGGACTACAACGCGGCGAAGAATGTCGGGCTACGGTGCGCCCGTAAGCAGAAACACAGACTCCGTTCCTCGCCCACGTCGGGGAGCGGAGACGCACTAGTAGACGTGCGTCTGAATGGTGGGACGGTGAACGGCGAGAGTCACCAGCCTATTGGCGGTGACTGATTGCCGGGAGTCCACATCAAAGCCCCACCCTCAAGGACCGAGGCGCGGAGCGCCAAGGGAGTAGGGCGGGGTAGTTTACATACTGCCTCGTCGTCGATAGCGTGAACACGCCTTTGTCGATCATGTCGCCGACGACGTCTTTGAGGGCCGTGAACTGTCCCTGCAGGTGGCCGTCGCCGACCGGCTCGCCATCGTACCAGCGCACGGTTGCGAGCGCTCCGTTCCCGACTGTCTCTCCCTGTTTGACTGTCTCCGAGTCGTACTGCAGGCCGAACCACAGCGTCCGATACGCGGTCACCTCGAACGTCGTCGACACCACGAAAAACGCCTCGTGATGGAGATAGTCGAGGTGGTCAGCGACGATCTCGTCGAGCGTGAGGCCGGTGGCGCGGGGTTTCGGCTCGACGACCGTCCTCGGGATCGACCTCTCGAGCGACGAGATCGTCGACCGCATCTGCCTCGAGGCCATCGGGCAGTTCCGCCAGCAGCTGTTTCGCCCACTTGGAGTCGGTGTCTTCGCCACCGAACGGCGATTCAGCCGAAATTCGGTGCTTGAGCTTGAGGTTTGCTGCGCCCCAATGGCTGTAGTGGAGCGTGTACTGTCCGTCTGTGCGTTCGTACGCAACGAGTGCGCGATGTCCCATGATTCAATCACCTCACGAGGCGATGCTTGTGCTGTGTCACCCCGCACTCCTCCTGGGGGGAGAACAACGCTACACGTCGATCGACTCAAAGGAACTGAGATCCGCGTGGAGGACTTCGCCATCGCGGATGACGTACCGCTTTGCGAGGACTGGGAACCGACATTTCGTGAATCCGGCTGTCTGGATGTCGAGTTCTTCGGTAGGCTCGAGATAATCGGCGAGTGTTCGGAGGAACTCGTGCGTCACAAGACCACCTTTGTAGTCGGGAAGGCCGTCTTCACGGGCTTCGTAGACCTCGAAGGCGTCCTATCCCCAGATGATGAGCTCTCCTTCTTCGTCCACTTCCCAATTCAGGGTCCCGAAGCAATGTGCTTCGCAGAGCTGGCGGACTGCCTGTGCATTCGTTACGATCGCACCGGCCGATGTCGTGGCTGCTTGGAGCGTTGCCATTGTTAGTCCTCGGGGGTGCTTTCCTACCCCCGCACCCCTTCAGGGGAGTAACAGACGCATCCTGAGACGAACCAGGAAGAACCAGGAAGAACCAGGAAGAACCGCTACTCGAGGATCGTGTATCTGGATTCTACCTGAACGCCGTCGTCCTCTGTGGCAGGTGGTCGAGTGAGGTGACTCACCTGCTCCAGGAGCGTCACCGCTGTGTCGATTCGCTCTCGATCAGAGGGATCCAATTCATCGATGTCAATATCGCTCAGGTTGCTGAGCGCGCGGTGCAGCCGGTACCCAGGTGTGTTTCGTGGGTCCATGTGTACGCCTCCGCCGACTTCTGGCGCAGAAAAACATCGCCGGGTCGTCAGCAGAGCATCTATAGCCTGACGAGGATCACGATTGAGTCACCCAGCACAGATCGATTCGTTATCGAAGGAGGATGGATACGTTTCTTTGGTTACAGCGAAGGGGATGAGGCACAGTATGATGGTGCCATTCGTGTTCGGTTAAGAGCGCTAATCGATAGACAGAGTCGACTTCGACAGAATCGTCATCCTTCCTGTCCAAAATCGAGTTCTCCGCGTATGGAGCCTCAGAGCAAGCGTTTTCGAACCCTCTGTATTGCCCGTTGAGGGGAGAAAGGGGCCTAACCGAACACGGATGATGGTGCAATCGAGTCCGCGGATTCAAGGTTTCTCTGCGTGAATCGTCAGCTATGACCGATGATTCAGAATCCTCCCCATCGTTTCTCTCGTCGCTTCCGAGCCAACCCATTACAGACGGCATCGTGAAGCAGATTGGTGAGAGCGACAACCTAAAAATTCGCGGAACCATGGGTTTTCCAGGCTCATCCCCCGGCACGATCGAAGCGTTCCTGCTGAATATGGAAGCCAAGACGCACGTAATCGTCTTTGATCCAGGCGCGGAACAATGGCGCGTCTACAAATCCTTCAAAACCGAGGGGATGAGCCATCAAGAGATGGTCAATCGCGCGAGCGAACTCGCTAACGAGTGGTTCGCTGAAAGCCTCTCGGACCGCATCGCGGCCGCAGAAGAGACGGAGCCAGACACATGATCCTCCGCTACTACGCTGATGCGGACATCCGCGAGTGGCACGACCACGCGCTCCGGCTCTTGCGAACGCTGCACGACGAGCACGGCATCGCAGTCGAGATCGACCGGATCGACGAGCAGCACGGGCCGATCACGGACTTCCCCGGCGACGTACGATACCCGACGCCCGAGGAGGTCTACGAACGCGACCTCAAACGCAACCGTGCTCTGAACCAGACTATCGACCAGACACCGTCAGCGGCGTTCAAACGCTACGGGAAACTCGACATCGCTGGGAACGTCGCGGTCGTCGATGATGAGGGGACTGTCCAATGGGCCTCGACACTGCCGGGCTATGCTGACGGCTATCGGCCGGGTGCTGCGTCACAGACCGCGATGAACTTTCTGGAGGATATCGCCACCGCTCCGAGCAACCGTATCTGCGTCGAATGCCTCTCTCTGCTGGATGGCGACGAAAATTTCTGTCCGAACTGTGGCTACGAATTTCCATAGCGCAGTACGCTATTGGATCGACGACATTCAACGCCGACTGGCTGATGTCACACGTCCTAAGCACACGAGAATGGGTAGCCTCTAACAGCTGATTTCACACCGTGAGAGACCTCTCCACCCCACCGAATTAACCAACAATGAACGGCTTTGACACGCCTTGTTGGTTAATCTTGCCCAGCGACTCAGGCCCGGACTTCTGCGGTCACAATCGAGCAAGCTTACGATTGGTCGATGGATGGATCCGGCTGTCCAGCGTATCTTACGAACAGAGTGCGTACTGATGGGTATGCCACGAGTCGAGAGAGACGAAGAACGAGACGAACGCATCGAGATGCGGATCATCGTCGATACGTACAGTGCTGAAGAGCAGGCGATGGGCTGGCACGCGTATCTGGACGACACGATGGACTTTCCCTTCGAAGCACGGTGTGTCATCGAGCGAGCGGAATCGCCCCTGAATGTGGGCGAAACGGTACGCGTTATCGAAATGTCCCCGACTGAGCCAACGCTCAACCAGATGTTCGTAACGGTGGAGTGGATGGACAGAACACTTGGCGTGCCATTAGAGCAATTAGAGGTCGTCGACGCCAGCAGTGACACGGAACAGGCGGTCGCAGACTGGCAGTACTGGCTCGACCGCTGAGAGTCATGCGTCCGTACTCGAACCACCCTCTCCAGACTCCCCAGAGACGGACAGTGCCACGTCTCACCGACCCCCGGCCAATCCACAGATTGAATCCGTCCGAGTTCATCCATTCTGATATTGAATGCGACTCGAATTCGACGACGGCACGCTCCTGCTCCACGACGCTCCCGACGACACCCCGTATGCGGAGTGGGACGACCGCGTCGACGAGTACCGCGCCCAGCCGTATCGGTATCGACCTCTCCTCGAATGGGCGGGTGCTTGGACAGATGGAGACGAGCAAACAACGCTTCACGACGGTTTCGCTCACGCTCTCGAAGACACCGCTCGGGCCTACCCTGTCCTCGATCTCACACCTGCACTCCACATCGAACCGCGTGACTACCAACAGGCCGCGCTCGACGCCTGGATCGAGCACGGACGGCGGGGGAGCGTCGTCCTCCCGACGGGAAGCGGGAAGACGTTCCTCGGGCTGCAGGCCATTGCCGACGCTGGCGTCAGTGCGCTGGTCGTCACGCCGACAATCGACCTGATGAACCAGTGGCACGCCACGCTCACCAACGCCTTCGCCGACCAGCTCACACAGCCGATCGGCGTCCTCGGTGGCGGCAGCCACGACGTCACAGCCATCACGGTCACGACCTACGACAGCGCCTATCGCTACGTCAACGAGTACGGCGATCAGTTCGGCCTGCTCGTCGTCGACGAGGAACACCACCTGCCAGCCCCGACCTACCGGCAGATCCCCGAGATGATGATCGCACCGTATCGCCTCGGCCTCACGGCGACCTATGAGCGCCCCGATGGCAAGCACGAACTCCTCGAGGATCTCCTTGGGCCGGTCGTCTATCGGGAGCACGTCGACGAACTCGCTGGGGAGTATCTCAGCGAGTACGAGACGATCCACATGTCGGTCGACCTCACAGCCGACGAGCGAGAGTCGTACGACGAGGAGTACCGGATCTATCGCGACTACGTCGACAGCCACGACTTCGATCTCTGGAAGGAGCGCGGCTACGCAGAGTTCCTCAAGCGCACTTCCTACGACCCGCAGGGACGGCGAGCGCTCATCGCCAAGCAGCGTGCCGAGCGACTCGCCCGGACGGCGACGAAGAAACTCGACACGCTCGACACTCTAATCAAACGCCATCACGACGACCGCGCCATCATCTTCACTGCGAACAACGACTTCGCCTACGAGATCTCCCAGGAGTTCATCGTCCCCTGCATCACCCATCAGACCAAGACCGACGAACGCACCGAGATCCTGGAACGGTTCCGCACGGGCGACTATTCGATGCTCGCGACCTCCCAAGTTCTCGACGAAGGGATTGACGTCCCGGCGGCGAACGTCGGAATCATCCTCTCGGGAAGCGCCTCGAAACGGCAGTACGCCCAGCGACTCGGGCGAATCCTCCGGCCTACGGACGACCGCCAGCCAGCACGTCTGTACGAGATTATCGCTGAGGACACGATGGAGACGTACGTCTCTCAACGCCGTCGAGAGGGGGTGAATGCGTAGTGCTGACCGCAAACTTCGCGCGGTCACGCACGACTGACGAGACGATTACACCGCTGTTCATCGATCCATCTGATGAGCGCTATCGTGAGACGGCACGGGAACTCCTCCAACTGTTCGAAGTCCACCTCGACGGGCCGAGGGGCGATCTCGAAGCCGAGATTGACGAGCTGACTGTCGCGGATACCGACTACAAGATCGTCCAGGGACTGGCGAAGCTCCTGAAAGACGAGTGCAAGTTCGAAGTCGTCGCGTCGGTCGATCCACGTGAGATTCGTCGGCGACTCTTCGAGAAAGCCAACGAGCGGTATCCTATTGTTCGCCAGCCGACGCTCGGTGAGGACACACAGAAGCTGGAAGTGTACAGTGGAGTGGCCGACGAACTCGGTATCTCGCTCGAAGACTGCTATCGTGGGATGTACGCCGACCTCGAGGACAACAAGCGGCTCGTCCGAATCGGCACGCGGACGGCCGACCGATACGAGAGGACCGGTGATGCGTCGCCGTCGACGACGAATTTGACCGGCAGCAGTGCCGAGGAATACGAGCACACCGACCTCACCGTCGACTGGCTGCTGACTCGGTACAACCTCGCGCTCGCTCAGGCAGTCCTCTACGATGCGACTGAGATGCGGATTCGTGTCTGGGACCACTTCGGGACGGTGTTCAGCTACGTGAAGCTGTTCGGGCTGATGCATCGCATCTATCCGATCGATGCCGACGGCGACCGCGTTGCGAGTACGGATCAGGCTTCGGGCTACGAGGCCGTGCTGGATGGCCCAGCGTCGCTGTTCTCGAAATCACAGAAGTACGGGATTCGCATGGCGAACTTCTTGCCAGCGTTACCTCTCTGTGAGCGGTGGGAGATGACCGCCGAGATTCTCATCGACGAAACAACCAGCGAGACACGGCAGTTCACACTTGACCAGAGCGAAGGTCTCGATTCGCACTACAGCGGTGGTCAGCGGTTCGATAGTGACGTCGAGCGGACGCTCGCTCAGAAGTGGGAGCGAGCGAACACTGAGTGGGAACTCGTACGCGAGGACGACGTCTTTGACCTCGGGGCCGAGGTGATGATCCCCGACTTTGCAGTCGAGCACCCCGATGGACGTCGGGCGATTTTCGAAATTGTCGGCTTCTGGACGCCCGAGTATATAGAGTCAAAGCTAGCGAAGATCCGGCAGGTGGAGGCTGACAACTTCATACTGGCTGTCTCAGAGCGACTGGATTGTGCAAATGAGGACTTCGGACGGACGGCCGACCGAGTACTCTGGTTCAAAACCGGCATTCACGTCTATGATATGGTCGAATTAGTTGAAACAGTTGCTGCCTCGTCCGATACAACACCTGCTTCTAAGTGAGAATGCTCGGTGGCTTGGCGTCCCACAGTGCATTCCATAGATGCGCTTGCGTGCGAATTTTCACTTGTGACATCAGAAGGACGTGGCTTTCTTCTCGAACTTCCGTAACGAGGGGTGCTTACTGGCAACGGTGGTGTGTTCTTAACCAACGACGCGGGAAAAGACACCAGCGTTGGTTAAGGAGAAGTTGAAGTCCGATTCGGCCACTGTCGTTATGACCGCGACCCGACCTCGGTGCCGGGTTTGAACTCGGTCAACTCCTCGATGCGCTGTTCGAGTTCGTCGACTTCCTGGCGGAGTTCCTCGGCGTCGGGATCGTCGCTCAGCGCGAGTTGGTCCTTCAGCCCTTGCAGCCGTGTTTCCTTGCGCTCTGCGTCGACGTCGGCCTTGCGCACATACTCGCTTTCTTCAATCTCGTAGACATCCGTCTCTGGGAGATCGGTCACGTCTAGGGCTTCGTCGACTTTCTTGCGATCGACGGCCATGATGCGCTCGCGAGGAATCCCTGCCTCTTCGAGTACGCCAATGACCTCGTTGTCGTCTTTCAGCGAGCGATTGCGGCGACTTGTCCGCTGGACCGACCCGTACTGGCCGTGAACAGGCTGGTCGTGGTGGAGTCGCCCAAGGAGCACCTCACGTACGTCCTGGCGGAGGTCGCCGGCGTTTCGCTGGACGTCCGAGAGCAGCGTATAGAGGTTGATGAGCGCCGGCGTCTCACCGTCCTCGAGCGCAGTTGGGTCGTGGCGTTCGAGCGCGTCGATCAAGAGGAGCATGTCGGCATAGATGGGAAGATTGGGTTCCGTGCGGTCTGCTGCATCGTCTTGGTCATCAGGTGACTGACTGGATGCCCCGGTGATGAGCTGGGAGGTCGTCGGCTCATCGGTTTCGGTGAGCGTGCCTGCTCGGTTGTTGATCTCGTAGCGGGGATGGAGACTGAGCACGGCCGCGTACGGCTCCGCGTCCGGGGGCAGGCGTTGGAGATCGAAGGTGCCGCCAGCGTCGGTAATGCGCTCGGCCAGGGTTTCGAACTGCTCGCGGTGGAGCGGCTGTGCGTCACCTGAATCGCCGAACTCGATGACGATGCGGTGCTCCTGGATGTCGGTGAGGCGGAATCGCGTTTCCGACAGTGGCGTGATGAGTGTCGCATCCGCAGCGAGTGCGTCACACTCGTCAAGGAGCGTTCGCCAGCTTGCGGTAAAGGGCATAGTAGCTCTTGGTCGTATCGCGGGAAAACTGCTCGGCCCAGTTCGTGCTTGACACCGGTCTCCTGGAACGCTTCGACTCGCTGCTGGCAGTTACCTAACACCAGCCCAATGCGCAGGTGGCGTTGGTTACTATCAGCGCTGGTTTATTGATCTGCTTTCGGATCCGGCCCGTATCGGGGTGTTCCGCACCACTGACACTCCCACATGGACTGTCCGGCCCACTCGTCGTCAGGGACGGCTTCGAATTTCAGGAATCGATGCGCAGTCTCCTCACCGCAGTCCCGACACACGAGATGTTTCCTGTTCGAACTCTCGCGTCGTGGGCTCTCGCTACTGATTTCCTCGACGGATTGTTGGACCGCAATCGCTGGCACGAGCCAGACATCGTCTGCGTCCGTGAGGAGGGGCGCAAGACGAGTCTCATCACGAATCCCACCCCCGGTTTCGTCGTAGAGGAACATCGCGTGCTCACCGTCGTGAGGCGACTGCGTCGTGTCTGTCCATGTCGTCCGCTCCCGCGCCGCCGCGAGCACCTGTGCGCCAGTCTCTGATGTGACCCGTACCGCTGGGGGGAGCGAGGGCCACTTGTCGGTCAGCTGTGCGGCGGGCTTTGTATCGAGGTCGTAGATCAGTTGGCAGTCGTCAACTACTGGATCCCTATCAGCCTTCGTGAGGAGTGTGGCTGCAGCAGCACCTTTCGCGACGGCGGCGTAGAACGTCGACGCTTCGACGAGCAGATGGACGACGTGGAGTAGTGTCCACTCAGTATCCGGGGTGCGACTATCGTCGGTGGTTCCATCGAGATGATTCGAGAGGCAGAACCGACACTTGGTACGGTTCGCAGGAATCGACGCACCGCACGAGGAACACTCGCTTCGCGCTGATCTCGTTCGATCTGGATACGATTCGAGCCTTTCCTTTTGCAGTCCCTCTCCTTGTTCAGCGTTCCCTCGTCCAGTAAGCTGGTCGTCGGGAACGTGGTTCGCTTCACCAAGGGGTCGTAGTTCTTCAATATCAGAGTAGTGGTCCGTCATCTCTTGTGGATGACTTCCCTCGTAATGATATTTGAACTCATGCTCCCCTTCATCACGAGATCACTGTGACGACCACAGTGTCTCTATGCGTTGCTCTATTGCCGTGAGGACGGTGGAGTATACTTCGAGTGGATGGAGCGACGGGAGTTCGAGGTCGGTAATTTTGATGGCAGACGGTGGCTCGTGGAAGTGCAACCGGGTGTTGTGCGTGTTTGGGTGCCGGTCCCAGCGACACTCCCAGCGTTCCCCGTTCTCGTGCTCTTCGACGTAGTGGACTGAAAAATCGCCAGTCGTGAACCATCGGATGTCGAGACGGGCCGCTGTTGCTGTGTCAGGATATCGTCCAGCGTCGAGCAGTCCACGGAGCAGTCGAGGTTCGTATGAATCCGGATCGAACGCAGTCTCGGCGACGAGTGAATCCGACGACAGGTGTCGCTCCAGCAGGCGCAGCGTCTGTCGATCCGGTGGGCCCGTCGAGTGTGAGGCCGGAGCCTCTGGTGGCTGGCTCATTTAGGCCGGAATCAAATGCCCGTCGTTCTGGGAGAGCTGGCGAGCAAGTTCGTACAGCCTGATATCCCGAATCACGCCCTGCCACTCGCTGACTGCGATCATCCGCTCGTGGATGTTTTCGTGATCACCGTGGTCAAACACGTTGACAGTCGTTGGGTCGGTCGTCTCGAACTGTGATTCGTATTCCGTCCGCTGCGTTTCAAGCGTCTCCACGCGGTCGATGATTGCTTCGATAGAGAGCTCGGTTGCAATCCGACTGGCGTCCTGCCATTCGAGATACCCCTCGTTTCGTTCGTATGTCGCTGGGCGGCTGTCTCTATCGGCTCGAGCGATACCCATCTCCGCTAAGCGATCGAGGTGCTTTTTCGCGGCGTTTGGAGAGCAGTCCGCAAGCTCAGCGATCTCGGTGTAGGCAGTCGGAGAGGTAACGCCGAGGACGACGTCGTAGACACGACCAAACGTGTCTGTCCCCGTCTGCCACCGGTGCTGAGTATCATCGGAGGTGGGGGCCGGATCGAACTCGGTCATACGTATCTGTAGGCGCCCACTCTCAATATATCTTCGGGTTCTTCAAATATCTGAAAAAGGATTCTGTGTTGGGTTACTGGAAAGGCAGGGCCAGTCTTGTTCAATCACGTAGTATTGCGACTGCCTTTCCGACCTGCCGGACGTGTTCACTCCGCTCCAGATCTAACTCCTCGGCGAGAAAATCAACTGCCTCTGTGAGCGTCATGGTTGAGTAACTCCTCTCTCAGAGTACGAAGCTGACGTCCTTAAAAACCGGCTCACACCGCGTTGAGTTCGTCTCTCCGGGCACGAACTGTCACAGCTGACATCCCTGCAGCATCCGCAACTCTCTGCTGTGTGAGTGAGCTTCCGTATTCCTGTGCAGCTTTGTAAATGCAGGCCGCCGCGACGCCACTCGGACGACACCCGTTTGAAATAGCAGTTTCTCGATGGTGCTTTGAGAGTGCCACTGCTCGACGCCGGGTGGCGTCTGAAATGTTAAGTTCCGACGCGAGACGGGGGATGAATTCGCTTGGTCGAACAGGCTGGGTCGGCAGTCCAAGTTCTGTATTCAGCGTCTTGTACGCATTTGCGACTCTCGATTGTTCGACGCGTGCTGCGTCGACGACGTCGTCGAGTAACCGTGAGTGGCCGTTACATCGACAGGCTCCGTAGATGCTTGCTGCCGCTATCGCCTCGATTGATCGGCCTCGAAGCAGATCTTCGGTTTGAGCGCTCCGGAACAGTTGACACGCCTGATCCCGAACCGAATCTGAGAGCTCGAGGACGCTCGCGATTCTTCGGACCTCACCCAGGCCGTGTGCGAGGTTTCGCTCGGCTTTCGACTGGAAGCGACCACGAGTCTGTTCACGCCGCATCCGGGATAGCTGCTGGCGCTTTCGCCCGGAAAGTTCGTTCCCGTTCGCATCTTTCCACCGACCGATTTCCGTCGACAGCCCTCGGTCGTGACGTGCCGCAGTCAGTGGAGCGCCCGTCCGCTTTCGCTGGTCCTGATCGTGAGTTCTCCATTCAGGACCGTGGTCGATTCGTTGTTCGTCAATAACGAGTCCACAGTTCTCGCAGACTGTTTCGACCGAGTTGGTAGTGACCCGGCCATTGCACTCGGGACATGAGTTCGTGCTGGAGTTTGTCTGGACGTCCTCGTCGAAGCCCGTTTCGTAGATGTCTCTGGTTGCCATTGTTCTCATCGTGTTACGGGGAACCCACCAGTACGGTGAGCCCCTCACCCATTGAGGGGGAGAATAAACACCAGGTACTGGCAGATTCCCGTTTACGGTGGTTCTAGGAAGCTGGGTTCGTTGGTCCCCCTATTATATCATCTTCGACTAGCAATTCAGCGGCATCCATGGCAAGCGAGTTATCGAAAGCACAGCTCCAGAGAATCTCTGGGGCAGTCGCACCGCATCGTCACACGGAAGTGAACCAGCTGATCGAGTGGTTCGAACTTGAGGAGATGGCTGAGACGGAGATGGAGCTAGATGGGAGTACATCGGACAAGGTCTACGAGATCCTGAAGACCGTTGATGTCGAGCGGCGACGTGAAATCATCCAATATCTTATCAACGAGGAAGCGCCGCTTCGAGTCGACGTTTTGGAACCGCTTGAGGATGCCCTACAGGGTTCAGATCTGGAACTTACGGACGGTGCTGACGGATATGAACTGATCAAGGCCGTCTCTGGCCCTGCACAGCAAGCGAAAGCCCAACAGCGATCGTATATCGAGGAGTATGCTCCTCTTCGGGCGGTCGCATTCCTGGAGCGCGCTCGTAAGGAGCAGGCGCAGGGCCGCAATGCGAATGCGTTGTGGCACGGGCGGAACGCACTGGAAAAGATGACGACTGGAAACTGGCATTACAAGGAGGGACTGGCCGAATTAGCAAAGCAAAACATCGGCTTGATTGACCGCGAGCAGCATCACAATGACGGGCGGACGTACGATTACGAACTGCTGGCTGCACCGTACAACTATTGCTCGACGATCGGTGCCCATCCCCAAAACGTCGGATCGGCCAGTGCACTGCAGGCAACGACGGGACTCGTACAGGTCGAACAGGCGATCCACTTCGTGCTCAAAACGGGCGAGGAAGCGAACGATCGCGGAATCACGCTCACCCGCTGGGATTTCAGTCGATTACCCTGACGTGCAGTCACTCTAATTCGGCTTCTGTCTCAGCTGCCGCATCATTCAGCACCGTGTCCACGAGCGTTCCGTCCTCGACCCGGTGGGCACGGACTTCATAATTCCGGTGGTCTTGCCCGTACGTAGAGCGGTCCGGTGGCTTCTCTGCGTATCGGTAGCATTCAACGAACGTCGTTCGTGGGTGAATGACGCCCTCTTGGTTGAGCTGCACGACATCGACGGTATTCCAGGTTTCCCAGTCGGTCGCTTCGACGAACTGGTTGAGTACGCTTTCCAGATATTCCGTGCTGGCTTCGTAATTGGCCGCCCCGCCGAGTTCAGCGTCGTAGGTCCCAGTGTGAGCGGCTGGATCTGATAGCCGTGAGGGAACGACTGGCGCGGAAACACCATATTCCTCGAGTGTCGATTCCACCTGCGCTCGGATGGCAGCGTCGGTATCCGGAGCCAGAATCACCCGATTTATGAGCGCATCCATATCTGCAGAGAGTGTGACGGCTTCGGGGTTGGACGGATCGTATTCCGATGGGCGTTCCATTCCATCTGTTCGGATTATCGGATTCCCTCCCTGATTCGTGAGAATCCGGAACTCCTGTTCGCTGTCGAACTCTCGATGCTTGAAAAAGTACAACGAGTAGAACATCCCTGTCGGTGTATGCTCCTCCTCGTAGTCGAGATACCGCACGATGCCCATATAGAGGTCATCGTCAGGGGCGATATGTTGCTCAAGCTGTCCGAATGTCGTTTCGATCGCGACTCCGTCACGTAGATCAGCATACTGGTCCCAGATCTCGGAGTCTTCATCTGTTCCGAGCCGCCAGCAATTCGCATAATAGTTCTGCCGAGCCTCCTCGCGGGCTTGCTCAACCCCCTCGGCAAGATCCATCTCCTCCCCGTTGTTCAACATCAGCGACTCAGTCTGGTTTGACTGGTGTCGTTCACGAATCCGGGCTGGCTGTGAGACTTGACCCTCGCGCGCCTCGTACCCATCGGCTTGGCCAGCTCGGAACCCATTTTCCAGAGTGTCTGCGAAATATTCCAGCGGCCTGTACCGTCGGATGACCATCCGGTCTGAGGGAACCATCCAATCCGTATGTGTCCCGGCGACTGAGCGCCGCGACGAGTCGTTTGGCATATGGTTTATGTCACTGTTCCTCATTTGTAGGTGTTCCCCGAGACGCCTAGAATGGGTATTCAGTATACGTCCCAGAGCCCATTCAGGCCCTAGAGTGGGGAACATAGCGTAAAATGGAGGCGGCCTTTAGAGTGGGTCGTGGATTAAAGATAAATATCCTACTATGGAAGTCTGAATAGTTCACACTCCGATTTTGGAAGTAGTGCGAATGGTTGTGGCTGCGCGCGCAGCGAAGCGAGCACGGAGCGGAGGGTGGGGTGGCGGGGTCTGGGTCGGTCCGGCACACAGCAAAAAAGAACGGCCCTTATCCGGCCTATTCTTCCCCCACCGACCGCGCTCTGGGAACTAGATGTCGGTGTAATGACTACTACTCAAGCAAAGTAAACCGGTTTCAATCAGCGAAGGCGCTAGACCAGACTCAAAGACCGAGTATTAAACCACTCACCTGCAAAACCATCGAATATGGTTGACCCGGTCTCTATCAGCGCCAGTATTATCGCTTCTTCTACAGCGAAACACCTCTATGGGAAAGGCAAGCGGATGCACTTCCTGAATGAAGCTGTAGAAAACGCAGCTTCTCACGTAGCGGAGAGTCACGAGGGCTTGGACGCTGACGTCTTTATCGCCATTTTCGAGGATGACCATGTTGTTGACCTCGTCGAAGAATTTGATGACGGAGGCGACTTGATCACGCCTTCAGATATTGCGGAGTCGTTCAACGAAGACATGCTCGGCGAAGAGGTCGAAGCTACGCCAGAGGACCTCGTGAACGAGTTTCTGAATCAACTGGAGGTGGAGATCAGTAAAAACCAGGAACTTGGTCACAAGCTGATCATGGACTATTCGCAGCGAATCCACCAGCACACAGAAGATCTAGAGGAAGGTCAAACGGAGATACTTCTTGAGATCCAGAGGATAGCGGGCCGACTTCCGACGGGCAAGAAATACAGGGTTTTTCAGCCGATTCCGGAACGATTCCGGGAACGGCTCAACGGAGAACATCCGCATGACAGGTACGACCTCCCGTTCTTCGGCCGGGAAAATGAACTGGACAAGATCACCGACTTCCCGAACTCCGGGGAAGACGTGCTCATTCTCGCCGGACGGGCCGGGATCGGGAAGACAAGACTCGTCGTTGAGGGCAGTCTACTATTAGAGGCCGAAAAAACGGACTGGCAGGTATACTGGACAGATATACACGCCGGAAACATCGATGACGGGCTGGAGGAACTCGAACTGGAGGACGAGCGGAACACTCTACTCTTCGTAGACGATGCCCGGAACGCGGACCAGATCAAGCGCCTGTTCGACCTCGCAGAACAGTATCAGCCCCATCTCAAACTCATATTTACAGAGAGACCGCATTTCATCTCCTCGCTACAAGATTACGGCAACCGATTCAGTGATGTAGAGACGGAGACAGTCGAACTTCAGCCGTTGAACACGGAGGACGTCCACGAAATCTTACGAGAATATTACGGGGTTACTCACCCGGCTACACTTGATCAGATCGTTTCGATAAGTGAGGGACTCCCTCTTTTCGCCCATCTCCTTGCGGAGCAGTTCTCCGGTGACGAACATACATCAGATCCTGTTGCCCAAGATGAATCACTTGAAGCCGTCTTCGAAGACGTTCTTTCCGACATCCAGAAATTGGGGGAGCAACAAGGAGTTGGCAATCCGCAGAAGCTGGAGACCTACGTCAAGTATCTTTCCGCCATCGGTGAACTGGACACGAACAATGAGGACCTGCTACAGCAGTTCAGAGAAGCTATATCGGTGGACAGGCCCACCGAGATCGAGCTAAGAGAAATACTAACTGAAAACATCGGACTCGTGGCCGAGCATTCGAACCGTCTAACTGTCCAGCCTGACGCGCTCCAAGAATACATTGTCTACAACAGTTTCTTCTCCGACTCCCCACGCGACTACCAAGGCGAAATCTACGACAACTTCAGTGAGTTCACAGGAAAGAATCAGATCAACCAGCTAGCGATAATTCACCGACGCTACAACTGTAGAGAGGCCCGGAAAACGATTCGAGACGCTCTAAATACGGAGATAGAGAACATAGGCGAATACGGGTTCGCAAAAAGAGTCAGACTTCTTCGCCGGTTCAAGATTCTGGCGTCAACGCATCCCCATTACGCAATAGAACTCGTCAAAGCCGCACACCGGGAAGAACTACCGGAAGACCCGGAAGAAGAACAGCTTTTCCGGAGCTCGATGTATACCGCTTCTCCAGCAGGCGATCTCATTATAGAGTCAACCGACCTGCTTTCCAACGCCTTACAGGGAGAGCCGGAAGACGCCACGTGGTGGCTGCTCTGGATTGCAGTCAATTATCCGCCTCAGTCACAGCTCCAAACCGGTAGCGCGGATCAAAAACTACGGCAGGCACTGCGGCCAGGATTTAATAAATCTCCGGGTGCCCAGCAGAAGATTCTGGGAGTGGTCGGCGAACACTTCCTCTCGGGAGACCTCGACGACGAACTCAGACTTGACCTGCTTGACGTCATCGGAGAGGTTTCAAGCACCGAAATACACGATTTCTCTGTCGACCCGATCAACCGTTCCCAGATGCGATCCTGGCAGGGGAAAGTCCCTGTTACGGAGCCCTGGCTGGAACTCCGTGAACAAGCAGTCGCCCTTCTCATCGAGATAATCCAGGAAGATCCACACCCGGAGATACGGAAAACCGCTGCCGAGAAACTCGGGAGTTTCGAGAACTCGCAGGCCCGGTACTACGGCGAACATCAAGAAGTATTCAACCAGGAGGAACTGGCCCGAGTACTCGAATTCGCCGCTGAATACGTCTCCGAAAACGAGGACTTGCAATGTATCGATGCACTGAGCCGGTTAGCCGAGCGAGATAATGCGGATGAACTTGGAATCGAAGAGGAAACCCAGGGACTCCAGGAAGAATTAGAGGACAACGAGCGGTACCAACTTCTTCAGCAAATGCGGCGCGGGGGGCCGAAAAAGATGGAGGAATGGGAGGCTGAAATCCGGAGCTTCGCAGAAGGAATCGATGAAGAGGAACTCGAACCAGGCGACTTCAAGGATATTGTCGCAGGAATCCGGGACTCCTCATTCAACCGGTTCTTCATGATACTGGCAGATGAGCGCCCGGACTTCGGCGAACAACTTCTCGAAGCAGATGATCCTGATCTCACACCCTGCAAACCGCACGTCCTGATGGGGATATGCTCTGCTGACCCTGAGAAGGGAAAGGACTTCGTCAACCAGTATATCGAAAAAGAACGGTTCGGCCTAGCTCCAGCCGGTCTCCGGTCACTAGCCACAGAAGATCTAGACTACGTACAAGAGAAAATCGAGGAACTACTAGAGAACCAGTCTCCGTACTCTCCGGAACTTATCTCCGGTCTAAGTCAAGTTTTGAACGGGTACTGGGAAGACCACCAAGAATGGACAGAATCTGTGCTCAGCACGCTTCTACACGATGCAGAATCACTTGACTCACAGTCCGTGGAAATGGTGCTGCGTCCCCTCCCGTTACACAATGACGATTCAGAGAACGTAGATGGAGAAATTCTCGAAGAGGTGTTAGACTACACCGAGAAAAGAGAAAATCTAACCTCGGAACCACACAGCCTCCAACTCGTAATCGCGGAAATCGCTGAGCGAAACCCAGAACAGTTCGTCAACTTCACCCTCCAACGACTGGAAAACGAATACACCGGCGTCTCACTCCTACCGACACACCTAGATGTAGAAACAGACCGGATGAAAGAAGCGGACAGCTACGACGCCGCAGTAAACGAAGTCTGCCAACGAATTCTCGACACCGACTACTACACCCCTATGGCGTTTTCAGACCTCACCGCATGCTTTCCCATAGCTGATATTGCTGAACGACTCGTAGCAAGAATCCCAGATTGCTCTGAGGACCAGTTGCTCCAAGTCATCTGGTATTGCAAGTTCCTCCCCGTAACCGAGAACACAGAGAAAATCTACCGTAAAGTTGTGACCGAAGGCGTTGACGACATCCGAGATGCAGAATCCGTTTCAAGCGTGATTCATGGAGCTCTATACACAGACGCCCTCGCTACTCGGAGTCTGTCCGAGGTCAGCAAGAAGGAAGACGAGATAGAGATGCTCCGCGACTGGCAAGAAGACTCTTCACTCCCATCCTCTGTCCGACTGTTCGCCGAAGAAGCCGAAGATCACCTCCTAGATAGTGTAGAACGTCAAGAAAAGATGTTTTGAGAATAATAACGGTGTCTCAGTAACGGTCTGTGCCTTGTTTACCGCACCTGTGCTGCTGAATTCGTTCCGGCAATCCGACTTTCCCACAGATCGGACACTCCTGTAACGGCGTTGGCGGCAGGTCGTCCCAGACCTCCAATGCGGCCGTCAATTGTGCCTCGACGGCGGGAGAGGTGGTCGCTCGCTTCGCTTCTTGAAGATGAATTCGGAGTCGCTCACGGGTTGTGAGAGTGGTTTCCTTGGACATACTTCGGTGAGGACACGCTATCGCTGTGCCCTCCGCCCACTCGGAGGGCAGAAAAACCCCCCACTCTCTACGGTGATTCCGGGACCATCGACGTTGCCCAGTTGAGCCCTCTCGAATGTGGATCTAATTTAGTCTCAAGGGGACTGGCTCGTATCTGGTCTAAGTGGGGAGACTCGTTCCCACAGGCGATGATGCTGAACACAAACCGTCACGAGATTCTCAAGCCGATTGGCCCGCTCGAAGTCCACATCGTCGTCCCTGTCCCCGAATGAACTGAGCGGCTGGATATGGTGAACGTGCAGCCCCTTCCCGAACGCCTCCCGATGGGCAGTCTGTGACCAGTCACACCCCGGCGTTTGACATACGTAGCTGTCTCGCTCAAGCGCCTTCGCCCGCTGTGCCTTCCAGTTCGGCCCGTAGTATCGTCGCTCATCCTTTGAGTCCGCTTTCCAGTTGCCGTTGGCAGGGCCTGATGGACGACCAACTGGCTCGTGGCCAGCAGATCGAACTGCGGCCTGCCAGCCGTCCCATCGATCAAAATAGCACCGACAAGAAAACCGACCGTACTCGTCCATATCAGTCGCTGTTGGGACCTTCCCCAGTACCTCGACAAGCGTCCGGATTTCATCGAGGAGAACTTCGTCAGGAATCCCTATCTCGCGATGGGGCTCAAAACCAGCAGCCTGTAATGCGTCGTTCCAACTCCCAAACGTGTCCTGAGCCAGGCTCACGGAATATTCTCCCATTTCACGATGCTCGGTCGATGTTGGTGGTCTGCCAAGCTTCTCTCTGACAGCTCTGATATCTTGTTTGACCTCCGCTGGGGTGATGTCGTATCTGTTATTTGGCATCAGATCGATTGACCGTAATGCATCTCCCCATGAGCCAAATCGCTGTTTCACACAGGCCGCAGAATAAGACCCTTGTTCATCCATCATGTTAGTGGTCGGTGTCCTTCCAGAAACCTCCGCTAGTCGCTTGATTTCCGCCTGTAACTCTTCACGGCTGATTTTGAGCTGATGCGCTCGTTTGTGGCCGCCCTTTGCTCCTGGTGTTTCGAACTCGGCTCCACAAATCTCACACGTATACACTCGTTTCTCTGATTCCATCGAAGATCGGGACGCCGACAGTAGATCAGCGCCTCACCGCTCTCGGCGCAGAAAAATCCCTCTCGTCGTTCATTCGATAAGGGTTTTAGCAGATCCTTGACCTGCGGAACAAGGTCGTGGCTGCGCGCGCAGCGAAGCGAGCACGGAGCGGAGGGTGGGGAGGTGGGGTCTGGGTCGGTCTGGCACGTAGCAAAAAAGAAGGCCGTGTACGCTGGCTATTCCCACCACCGTCCGCGCTCAGGGAAATGCAGGGTCGACCACCCAGTGACGGCTAGTGAGACGCGTCCTTCGTACCAGTTCCGTGCTGCTCCGTGAATGCGCACATGTTCACCTTCCTTGATCCACGGGGCATTCGATTTCTCCCAGACCGTCACCTTAGTTTTCCCACTGTCGTCTTCGATAAGCCCCACTTGGGAAATAGCTGAACTCGACGGCTCCCACAGCTGTGTCACAGTACCTTCGATGCTCACTTCTTTCCGATTGACGCCTTCGAGCATCCCGATGGGGACCACCTGTCCCGGCGCCGTCTGCAACTCTTCGAAAACCCCGACGACTGCACTCATCAGGTCTTTTCCATCGACGACGGCTTCACCCATTCGCCGACCAATCGCTGCTCGCGACCAGCCATCCAGCTTCTCTGCCAGCCGCATTGACTGCTTGTTCACCGCCGCCAACTGCTCCTGCGTCAGTTCTGCACGAGGATCGTCTCGGTCCGGATCCGCCCACGGGTTCACGCTCGCCGCCCGTTTCTGGAACTCAACACGTCGCTCAGCACTCTGCTTCGCTACGATATCTCGCGTCCGATTCTCCCGACCGTCTTGCATCCCCATCTCCGCCCTGGCACTGATGCGCTCCAGCTCCGCCTCTCGCGCCCGAATGCGCTCTTCCTGTTCAAGAGTCGCACCGTAGATCCGCTCTTCACTGGTGTCGACCATCCCGTCCGGGTGGTTCGCATCGACTTTCGCCTGCACCTCCATCTGCACCGTCGCCTGGAATTCCGGCGTCTCATCGACGACCTCGAAGCCATCTTCATCGACTTCCGCTTCGTCCGCTTTTTCGAATGCCTGTTCATCGACCGAAACTACTTCACTGGTAACGTTCTTACTTGACATTGGATCTCACTGATCCGAAGGCGCTCAGCGCCCGACACCGCGATGCTCCTACATCGCGGTTTTCCGACGACAACGACCGACAGAACCATCTGTACGCTCTCGCTCGCGCCTTCGTGAGCGCCCCTTGGGGCGCGAGCGAGAGCGTCTCGGGGAGGCCATCCAACCAGAGCCGCGCGCCGACCCGCCCGGAGCGAGCGGCCAGCTTTAAGCCGTTTCTCGCGTCCGGCCCGGACTGCGGGTCCGTGTCCAGCGCGACGGTCGTGAGCACGGCGAGTCGTGGCATGACTCGCCGCGTGGAGCGGCCCAAAGTGCTGGAACGCGAAAGCCCGCGAGGGGCGCAACCGAAAACGCGCTTAATGCTGGCGTCGAGACCAGATTCATTTCAGCCCGGAACGGCGAGCTTGCTCGCCGCATGCCCGGAATGGTCGGTCGCGAGCGATGCGGAGGGCGGAAGCGGCGAGCGGGGCGTGCCGTAATAAAGAACCTGTTCAACCGGGTTCGACGCTCAGTGAGACAGCCGATATCCTGGTGGACTCAGAAAGGGCGAGGCTGTCTCGGTCGTCCCCCGACTCCGCAAGCACCGCAGGTACGAGGAGCGCAGCGTGGGTCGCGGGATGCCGAGCGGCCGAGGGCTTTCGAGACAGTAACGGCCATCGCTGGCGGGCTGATATCGAATTTTGCTCCGCAGTGGCCGGTGTGCGGACCTAACGAGGAGCGGCCTACTCGAGAAGATCTTCGACGAAGCGGAAGCCGTTCACGTATGTGACTGAATCGCCGTAGCCCTCACTGGCGAAGACATTTTCAGCCCCTTCTCCAGCGAGGGTATCCGTCGTGTAGATGTAAGCGTGGTCAGCGGTCTCGTCGACGAACGCTTGAGCGGCGACCCCTGCCAGCGCTGGATCCGCACGTTCGATCTCGTCGGCAGGGCGGTCATCAGCGTTCGCGATGTATCGCTGTACGCCGTCCATCGTCCGGGAGACTAGTGCGTTCGTGTATCCCAACGGGGCTGCGACTCGGGCCCACCCTTCGTCGATTGCCGTGTCGACCGGCGGTGTCTCGACGTCGGGCGCGTTGACGGTCAGTTCGTCGTAGACACGTTCCGGGAGGACGAACGTCATGTCGTTCCGGCGTGCAAACGTTCGGACGACCTGATACCGACGGTTCGACGGTTTCCCCATCGCGACGAACAGACCGGTATCAGCGATATGGATGGCGCTCACGCGTTGTCGCCAGCGATGTCCCGGTCGACAACCTCGATATCCGCGACCGACGCGCCCGCCTCCTCGATATCGAAGTGCTCGTGGACGACGGGGCGAAGCGCCTGCAGGATGATCTCGGCGGCGAGCGGCGAGATGTCGAGATCACGGGCCATCAGCCGGTGGGTGACCTCGCCACGTTCCCGGTCGACGGTGTAGGTGAGTGCCGTTGCGAGTCCGGCGATGCCGTGGCGGTCGATGTAGGTATCGATGTCGTCGTCGGTCGTGCGACGGGCGATGGCGTCGATGAGCGCGGGCGTAATCGTGTACTCGCGAGCGTCATCAGCTGCTGTGACGGTCAGATTGATGTCGCGAGCGACGTACACCCGGGGTTGCTCGTCGGTGGTCGCCTCGATGACGCCGGCGTCGACCAGCCGGTTCACATAGGTGTAGGCCGTTCCCTGTGCGAGGTCGAGTTCGTTCATGAGTTCCTGAACGGTTGCTTCCTCCTCTCGGGCGAGATACGCGTACAGCTGGGCGAGCTGTGGCTCCTCGAGGAGGTCCGCGACCGAGAGGAAGTCGCGGATGACGTCGCCGTCGGTTCGGTTTGAGGTGCGTGACATGGGCAATTGAGTGTTTACAGTTTACAGCGAATCAATAAAGAGTGTTGCGGTCAATCTATCTCGACTAGGTGCGAGCGACGCGGCGGGTGGCAGCGGTGAGCGGGGCGGGCCGCAGAGAAACACGGTTCAACCGGACTTGACATGCAGTGACTCAGCCGATAGCCTGGCGGGCTCAGAAAGGGCAAGGCTGACTCGGTCGTCCCTCGACCCCGTAAACACCGAGTGAAAAGAGGCGCGCAGCGGGAGCAAGCGAGACGGAGTCTCGAGTGGTCGAGGGATACCGAGCAATGGGAGAGCAAACCTCTTCCGAGCTAACGGGCGGCGTCGCCGCCCGAGAACGGCCGAGGGCTTTCTATCTGTTCTCGGCCACCGCCTGCAGTCTCGACGTAAGCATTATCCTGCACCGACGCGAAAGTTATCTATGCACCACACACCGCCGGTGCAACAGGTGAACGTGCGGACGATGAGCGCTTGCTCTGTTCTTTCATAGGTGGTCGCGGCGCCGACGGGTGTATCGCCTTCTCATCGAGCAGCGACGCCGCTTTCACCGATACAAATGCAAACCACCGAGTACGAACTCCGCGATCGAATCGATCAGCTCAGAAACTACCGTGGCGAGGGCACCGAACTCATCACCGTAGCCGTTCCGCCAGACAAATCACTCCATGCAGTCCGCGAGCGCATCGATCGCGAATATGCACAGGCTGCGAACATCAAATCTGATCAGACACGAACCCACGTCCAGGATGCTCTTGGACGCATCCGACGCCTTCTGCAAGCGTACGAAGAAACGCCACAAAGCGGCCTCATCATCTACGCTGGTGTCGTCGACGGTGAGCTGCACGACGCCGTCTTCGACGATCTCGACGTCCCCGTCGACGTCTCACTGTACCGCTGTGCGGCTGAATTCGAGACCGCCCCCGTCGAGCAGGCGCTCTCCCCGTCAGAGGTGTACGGTCTGGTTGTCCTCGAACGGGGCCGTGCCGCTCTCGGCCGCCTCGCCGGCAAACGCATCGTTTCCATCCGGACGTTCGAGAGCCAGGTGATGGGGAAATCCCGTGCGGGCGGTCAGAGTGCGCAGCGTTTCGAACGTGAGCGGGATCGCCAGAAACACGAGTTCTTCGAGAAGGTTGCCGACGCTGCCGAACAGACATTCCTCGACGAGCCTACTGTCGATGGCATTCTCCTCGGCGGCACGACGATTACCGTCGACGAGTTCCAGCAGGGTGGCTATCTCCACTACGAGTTGCGGGACCGCATACTGGGCGTGTATCCGATTGAGTACGCGACTAAACAGGGCCTCTCGCAGCTCGTTGCGCGTTCCGAGGACGTACTGTCTGATGCTGAGCGCCGACGGGAACGAGAGTTTCTCGATCGGTTCTTCACGGCGCTGGGGCAGCGTGAAGATGTCGCCTACGGAGCTGAGGAAACGCGAACCGCCCTCGACTACGGGGCGGTCGACGTCCTCATCGTTTCTGACGCACGACCATCAGCAGAGATTCGTGAATTGGAGGCAGTGACGACCGACCAAGGCGGTGAGTGTCTCGTTGTGTCGACTGACACAGACCGAGGTGCCCAGTTCGATACTGCATTCGGGGGTCTTGGAGCGCTCCTCCGGTTTCCGATCAACTAAGCCGATTAGCATTGGATTCCATAGCTGTCGTAGCGGCCCAGTCTACGGGTCTGGAGGCAGTCATCGATCGCGCAGACGCACTCTCAAGCGTGAGGGAAGAGCCGTAGGCGGGGCAGTCCATAGTCGGCGTACGCGTCGTGCTAGTGTAAGGATGAGGGAGCAACGGGACAGTCTCACATCCGAGTCCACCTCGGTTAGAGGACGAGGACGGACGGGGCCCCAGAGAACGGGAGGCGACAGTGAAGATTTCAGAGCACCTCTGGCGTCATCGGTCGAGCACCTCGACGTCGGGATTCATCCCGGCTGGACCAGCGACCGCTTTCGCCCGCTCGAGTTCGCGGAGTTCTCTCTGGGCCTGTCGTTCGAGGGCAACTGTCCGCCATCGGCGTTCGATTCTCCGTTCGTCGTCGATGTCGTCCTCGATCGTGAAGCGCTTGCCTCGATGATCAATCTGCTCGAGCATCAGTACGCATCCTCCTGGGCTGCGTCTCGAGCGTCTGCCTGCAGATGCTCATAGCGGACTTCACAGCTGTCCGAACAGAAGCGGCCAGCGTACCCTGCCCGATCGCGGGTGAGTCTCGTACAGGTCGGTAGCCGACACTCGTTATACCTGGTCATCTGGCAATACCTCGCTTCAGGGGCCATGTCGTCTCAGCGTCTGGCGACGCTGGTGCTACGTTGTTTGTTCGCATGGGTTTCTGCGGTGGCTTCAGTCGAACCCCCGCACCCCTCTCGGGGGCGACAAACTATCTCGAGCGGACGACCGGTTTAACCCACAGTCACCGGTTGAATGTCCCATCCGGGGCGGGAGTGATCCCAGTTCGTATCTCGAGATCGACGCGTCTGAGATGCTTGCAACCACCGGAGGGCTGGCGTTGTTCACAATCCGGACAAGTACACGTCTCCGCCTCGACGTCAACCATGTAGGTGTTCCCACTCCCGCTGACGACCTCGTAGGTTGGCCCCACGCTGGCGAAACGAACGTCCATATCCTCGCTCAGCGCGCGACGGGTTCGTGGCTCATCGACAGAGTAGCCGCCTGCCTCGAGTGCAGTCGGTGGCTGGGTGTTCTCACAAGGGTTGGTGAATTCCTCTCGACGATTGCGTTCTTGGCCGCATTTTCTGCAGCGCCAGTAGCGTGTGCGGTATTCATAGCCTTCTGTGAGGTCGATCTCATACGGTGATGGCTCAGTTCCGGGAAGCCACTCATCAATAGCTATGAGTTCATGTCCGTTGAGGTGGGCAACGTCACCTGGATAACTGCGATCCCGATCGCTCGTGACCGTCTGGGATTGGTCGTCTCGATGCGATTCGCTCTGGAGTGACTGATCTGTACTCATTAGTGATCTCGAGGCACACATGGTCGCGCCTCACCCTTCAGGCGCGAAAAACGAGTTCAGGTGGGTGATCGAGAGGGAAAACAAGGGCTGACTGGAAAGGAGGTCCTTCATTCGAAAGTACTCTTCGAGGAGGAATGCGACCGAGAGGAAGTCGCAGATGACGTCTCCGCTGGCTCAGCTTGATGAGTGTGGTATAGCGCTTCTTGACTACGTTATCATGGAAATCCAGCGATTTGGGGCTATTCCGCTGGCACCGCTACGAGGTGTTCCTCGAGGTCGCGCGTCCAGTACGTGGCGGGCCCACTGGGGCTACAGCAAGCACAAAGCTGTAGCGGCCCCTCGAGATGGCCGAGTTCCACGCGGAACCGGGTGAGCGCTGCGAGCGTGTCAACGACGAGTCCACACCCGTCGCAAGCGTGGTGATCGCGCTCATCGGGATCGGGTTGCGCCTGAATTGCACAGTCGACACAGATCTGGTGGGTGACCCGCTCTTCTTTCCCCCAGGTGTGTGCTTCACCAGCGTCAGCACCGGGCAGCGCCTCACAGAAGGCACACCCGGAGAGTGTCTGCTGCATCAGGCCGTCTCCTCGCTGGCGTCGCAAGCGGCTGTCCAGCCTTTGTGGAAGACAGCAAGCTGGGTAATCGATTCGAACGCTTCACTACTGGGTTCGTGGACGAGCACGCGCTTTTCAGCGATTGGGATGACGATACCCGCGTCGACGAGCTCATTGACCAAGTTACGGGCCTCCGAATCGTCCATGTCCGCCGTCCCAACGCGGGCGGCGTCTTGATCTTGGGCGAGGAGTTCGGCCTCGAACTGTTCGTAGTCGGCACTCGTGTCGTCGTTGAGTTCGGGTTTAGACATGAGAATTCCATCGAGCACGCTAACGCGCGCTCCACGCCTTCTGGCGCAGAAAAACAGGCTATCGCGAGTGTCCTGTTCGTCCTACACGATTCATGGCCTGACCGTCGATGACGTCACAAACCAAGCCAGAACACGTCGTGATGGTTGTTTGGTCATAGGGCGTCGTCACTGGATAGTAAAACAGCCGTCGATGAGCATGTCATAGAATCAATTCATATTTCCAGAGTGTCATAGAGTGCTTCTCACAGGATTCGAAAACGAACAGTACAGGGCCTCTATTGAGTACACTTAGCCGGCACTAAATCCCGCTGCCGGAATGAAACGGGTATCTGTTCATCCGTCTCTACGTCTCGAAGAGTGTACGAATAGGTATCTATGCCCCGTCCAGTTTCTTTACCGAGGTCATCTGTGAGAATTTCAACAACTTCACAAACCACACCGTGATACCGGGAATCAGGATCGTCAGCTCCGATGTAGATCTGCACCCGTTCGCCGACAGAGTACGGCTCGCTTGCTGGTTGTGGGATGTCTTCCATTTATTTGTGATGAGTCGACAAGCTCTATCAGTCCATCGCTACGTTCGCATCCTTCCTGGCCGCTGTGAACGATTTTATGACACGCTAGTCGATAGCTAACGAGGCGCTAAGAATCCTGTTGAGTCACTCGTCTTCAAGCGCTGCGTAGATCTCTGCGTGGCGGCGTCCGTCAAGTTTCCCCATCTCGAGGGCGATCTCGTGACGTTCGGCGTCGCTCTCGGCCGCCTGATACCGCTCGTACAGTCGGCGGACTTCTTCGTCGACCGTTGCCGAGGAATCGGTGCTGGACGCCATCTCTGTATTGAACGTACTCATTGTGTCCCTTTATCAGTTGCGACGAGCACACGCTCGGAAGTAAATCACTGCGGTTTCAGTGTCGACAGCGGCTTCATCGGTCGCAAAGCGGTGCAGTAAGGCCCGAATTTCGTCGCCGTAGTCGAACGTGTGTCCGTTCAGCATGTAGAAGACAACCACCGTTCGGAGTGCAGTCCGCTTGTTCCCGTCGACGAAGGGATGATCTGCAACGAGAAGACGCATCAGATGCACCGCTTTTTCATGCAGTGTCTGTGGAACCTCTCCAAAGTATCCTTCAGAGACGTACTGCACTGCAGATTCGATTGCGTCCTCCGATCGAATTCCGGGTTCTGTGGCGTCACCTTCTTCAACGATCTGCTCGTGGAGATCGAGAACGAGCTCGACCGAAGGATACGCGACGTCGTCAGTCACATTCGAGACTCTCGCGCGCTAGCCAATAGTCGTTTCTTCCTTGCAGCGTCACTCGCCGTACGTATCTTTCTTGGCGGTCGGTACTGGCGTGTTGTTGGCGGGCACGTTCGTAGCGTGCTCTTCCTCGCGGGCAGTCGCCCAATCGGCAAGATCACTGTAGACGTCGTCGAGTGTCCAGTCGTCGCTTGTTTCGACATCGTCACCGCGAAACGCGTCCTTGACCGAGGAAACATCATCTGGAGACTCGCTGTTGGACATACTCGTTCTTGCGTGGCTGTCGATGTAGGCCTTGCTTCGAGGAATCGTTCCCACTGTAGTGCAGACTGGAATGCCTCCATCATCAACTAGACTTAACCAACAACAGGCGTGGTAATTGGGTTCGTGTTGGTTAAGAATCTACTTTTGAACTCGAAGTTCCCGAACTGGTTTCACCTGGAATCTATCTTGAGCGGTGACGACGTCATTCTGACCTACCTCATCGACCAGTGACGACCGCTGTGAGAGGCGATTGACCAGCTCGTCGCGAACTGCTTTGCGGCTAACTGTTGCTTCGTGCCAACCGAGTCGTTCGTCGAGATACCGCTTCTTGAATTCCTCACCGACGTCGTCGACGGCGATGAACTGTGTTCGCTTCACTCCTGCAACACTAGTCGAGACGAACTCCGCACCAACTTCTTCGTGGGTGAGTTCGACGAGTGCACACTCGACGAGTGAGACGATGGCAGTCGGACTTCTGGTATGTGGGAGCGTCAGCTCGAGATCTGCCCACGGTTCTTCGCTCGGTTGTTTAGTTTGCTCACCAGGTGGTCGTGATCGCTGTTGCTCGTGTTCTGAAGACATGGTTGTTGAGTGGGCGCTCACTGCGCCTCCTCACCCCTCCTGGGGGTGAGAAACCCCACCGCGAATCGCGTCACTATCCAATGAGTGACTTCTGATATATTTGCTATAGACGCTCGTCGTCTGACGGCCCCTTGGCCGGAGAGAGCCAGCGGCATTTGCACTGTTGTACCCTAGCCTTCCTTTGGATAATCCTTGAGGTGCAGAGAGTGACGTAACAGATTTAGATTAGACAAGAGAGCCGTCGGGCAGTTCTCAGACGGTAATTATGACCTCGACGAACTCCAAGACACGGCTGTCTGGGATAATTTTGCTTGACGAGGTGGTGAGAGGCCCGAATTCGAGAGAATTGATCTCAAATCTTGGGCGATACTCGACAACAGCGAATCCCAGCAGTTGACGGTAGTTCGTTGTGACTCGTGGAGAATTCACCCACTTAGGTAGAAAACAGACGATACAGGGCCTGAAAAGTGCATGACGGGGATTCTGATCTCTTTGAACCGCACCTCCCATAAAATATATAGCAATTATGGTAGTTTTCTCACGGATGACGAAGCGCGACGACTAATCGACCAGTCTAAAACGATAGCCAGTCTTCCACAGGATCTTCATTCAAGAAGAAACCTTCTCCGTCAGGAAAAAGCAGGTTCGAGCCAATCCTAGTATCGAAGCCGGCCAGACCTACCATCTACTGAAGCTTTCAATAGAGCCGACGGACTGCTTCAATCTTGGCCTGTGAAGGGCCCATACGGACTTTTCAGTCGGCCCGTCCAAGGACACGGTATGGACGACGTTCAAATCGACGACGTGGACCGGAGCATCCTGCACCAACTCCAACTCAACGCCCGCCAGACCGATACGGAGATCGCCGAGAAGGTGGATGTGACCTCCACGACGGTCCGGAATCGCCTCGACAAACTCGAAGATGGGGGCGTGATTCGGGGCTATCACCCCGAGATCAACTACGAGCGAGCGGGCTACCCCCTCCACGTCATGTTTGTCTGCACGGTCAACCCGAATAAGCTGGAAACAATGGCCGAACAGATCCTCGACGTTCGCGGTGTAGTGACCACTCGTGATTTGCTTGGGGGCGAACGGAATGTCCACATCGAGGTCGTCGCCGACACGGTCAGGGAGATCGAAGAGATCCGCAACGAACTGGCGGATTTGGGCCTGACGATCAACAGTTCTGAGATCATCTCCGAGACACAGGTCCAGTCATGGGACCACTTCTATCCACGGCCGGCCCCCGACGCGCGCCAGGACGACACCGACGATTGACCGGTCACCGATCAAGGATAGCCGGGGAATTGGTTGAGAATCTCAAATCCACTCGTGTTTATAGCTCTCTCGCCCACATTTCTGCTTCAATATATCCACCGATAATTGATTTCGATTGGATTTTTCAATTATAGCAATTTTATTATAAAAAGGAGTTATTCGTTAGTACGTCCTCGCCACAGTATGGCCCAGTCAACCGAGGCGGTAACCAATACCTTCCGCATTTTGGCAGATCCCGTTCGTCGGTACGTCCTGTACTACCTCGACGAGCAGGAGACTCCCGTCTCCCTCGACCGCCTCGCCACTCGGGTTGCTGCCTGGCACACCGACAGCGACCCGGGCGCCGTCGACGACGCCACCCTCACCGAGATGCGCACAGCCCTGTATCACGTTCACCTGCCCAAATTCTCCGAGGCAGGCTATATCGCGTGGGATACGGACTCCCGCACGATTCGGCGGGGACCCAGCTTCGACGAGAACGCGTCGTTATTCCGGTTTGTGGCCGACCACGAAGACGTACTGCCCGCGGGATGGCCGTAACCCAATGAGCCGGCGTCTCCACACGTGGCTCTCCCGACTCAGTGGGCGCACACAGGCCGAGACACTGCCCACTCGAGACGACTCCGAAGACGAAGTCACCACGGCCCTGTTTTCGTGTCCTGTCTGTGAGAGGACGTACATCAGCAAAGCAATGGACGCCTGCTCGAAGTGTGGAGAATCAGTCACCCAAATCCCGTGCGAGCGTGAATTAGCCCTCTCAACCAGTCGAACATGACAGGACCACCTAATGACCGCTGAGCAACGTATCGCCGAGACGGTGAGTCTGTTGCAGGACCTCGGACTGAAGGAGTACGAGGCGCGGTGTCTCGTGACATTGACGCAACTCTCGACGGGGACCGCCAAGGAAATCAGCGAGATCTCCGAGGTCCCTAGGACCCGGGTGTACGACGCCGTCCGGGTGCTGGAGTCAAAGGGGTTGGTCGCAGTGCAGCACTCGAATCCCCAGCGGTTTCGCGCGGTCAGCATCGAGGAGGCAACCGCGACCTTGCGGCAGCAGTACGACACGCGGATCGACACCCTCCAGTCACACCTCGAAGCGCTCGATCTCCAACCGGAGGTCGACGACAGCGACCGAATGCAGGAGGTATGGACGCTGTCCGGCCACGACGGCATCGAGGCCCGGACACACACGCTGCTGGAGGACGCCGACTCGGAGATCGTCCTGCTGGTCGTCGAGGAGGAACTTCTGACGGAGGCGTTGTACGAGCGGCTCCACGACGCGGTTGACCGCGGCGTCGACGTGATCATCGGTGGCGAGACGGATGCGATCATCGCCAAGCTCGGTACCGAGCTTCCATCCGTGAAGGTGTTCGAAACCGAACTGGACTGGCTCTTGGGGCCCGAGACCGACGACGAGGTTGCCATCAGCCGCCTGCTGTTGGTCGACCGCACGACGTTGCTGGTCACTTCCTTCTACCCGGACGCCGACCACGACGACTCACACGAGCAGGCGATCTTCGCCAACGGCCTGGAGAACGGTATCGTCGTCCTCCTGCGCCGGATAATCTCCTCGGGGCTGCTCCCCCTGGCGGACCCGACGAGGTAGCCAGGCAGCGGCTCCCAGGCCAGACTGCACGAACAGCGTGCTGACTACAGGAAATAGACTAACTATTGGGAGTCCCCCAAGGGCGCAGTAGCGAGCAATCCAAAAGGGTGACGCGCTAGTTATCCAGTATGACAATCGAAGCCTCATTCACCGTAAAGCAAGCAGATTTCCCGTTGAGCGCTGTGTTTGAGCAGTTGACGGATGTCACGATCGAGTTAGATCGTATCGTGCCGACGGGCGAAGCGGTTATCCCGTACTTTTGGATTTCTGCTGATGACACAAATAAACTCACGACAGATCTGAGTGCTGATATCGGGATCGATCAGGTCAAAGTAATCGACCAAGTGGAGAAACAGATGTTCGTCCGTATCGACTGGAATCTCGCTCACGAGAGCATTCTCACGGCAATCGTAAACACTGATATCACGCTTCTTTCGGGCATCGGCAAGGGAAAACAGTGGACCTTTGAAGTCCGGGCAAGCGAGCAACAAGACCTCTCCGACTTCCAGACATACTGCCAAGACCACGACATTCCGATCGAGTTGACTGAACTACACGCGATTTCCTCGCTCAGGTCCGACCGGGAATACGACCTCACCGATGGGCAACGGGATGCGCTGATAATGGCGTATTCGAACGGATACTTTGACTCGCCACGAGACGCCACGCAAGACGATCTCGCAGCCGAACTCGGGATTACCCGGCAGGCGGTTTCATCCCGATTACAGCGCGGTATGCGACGCCTCGTAGCAAGCACTCTCATCACTCCCGAGGAGTAGACGCCGACCCTCCGTATAAAAACGTGTTGCGCGAGCAAAATCCAGACTCAACCCCGTAGATAGCCTTTGTTCGGGTGATGGAACCGTCTCAACCCTTGGCCGCGAACCCGGAGATCGCAGAGTCACTGAGCCCAATTGAATTCGATGTGGAGAGTGAATGTTTCCAAGCGACGTACGACAGCACCCGCGATGCGACAAGTCTAGCGGTCGTTGCAGTTGTTGCGACCGCCCGTGGGGAAGACCCGCTGGCCTTGACACCGCTTCAGACCGTTATTGACACAGAGGCATTTGACAACCTGACGACGGAGTCAGCTACCGGTCTCGGAAACTGTGACAGCATTTCCTTCAGGTATGACGGGTTCGAGATCACGGTCACGAGTGAGGGAGTTATCGAGGCAGCCCCTATCGAGAACGCATAATCGATACCGATGCTTCCGTATCGCAGTGTGTGTGCTTGCTGTGAAACCCTCCGAATGGGCCGGAAACGGACGCCTGATACTGCAGACGTTCCGTATCAGGACACGTACTCGGAGTGTGGGTGCGAGAATTTCGAGAGTAGAGGGACGACTGGAGATGAGTGAGCAGGTTGCTTCGAGTCGTGAGGACTTCCAGACAGCGCTACGAAAGCAACAAGAACGAGTGGTAGCTGCCCTCGCAGCAGAGGAGATGATAGATGCAACGCCGATTGTTCGGGATGATGAAACTCTCTCCTGCGAGGAGTACGTCACGCTCGTGTATGAACTCCACCACGTCCATCTGCCCGAGTTACAGGCTGCGGGGGTGATTGAATTTGATCGACGCGAAGACATAGTGTACCGAGGAGAACGCTTTGACAAGGCCCATCCGAGACTCAAATACGGTCGTGACCGGTGAGACACTACAGGTCGCAAGTCTCCTACTCGATGGTCCCGGTTCACTAGTAAAATTGAGGGAACGGTAAACACCAGAATAGGTCGATTCACGGGTATCGCATCTGACCAGCGTTCGAATGAGTTGACCGTCACTCTGGTCAACCATCTGCATTAATCGAGGGAGCGAACTCAATTGAACTGCATAGTTACTCCGTTCGGACCGGTATATGCCAGCAAACGAGCCATACCCGTGTTCGGGATAATACCCGTAAGAATATGGACAGAGATTTCGGTCCGCTCGACGTGACCGTTCGGGGACCGGGCGAGCCCGAGGTGGTGGTCGTCGCCGGCGTACATGGCGACGAGCGGAGCGGTATCCGCGCGGTGAACCGCCTGCGCGAGGCCGACCTCGACCTGCAACGAAGCGTTGCGTTCGTCCTCGCCAACCCGGAGGCAATCGAGGCCGGCAAGCGCTACCTCGACTCGGATCTCAACCGGGTCTTTCCCGGCGATCCGGACGGCGACCGAGAGGAACGGATCGCCGCTCGACTCTGTGAGTTCGTCGAGGGACGCGTGACGCTTTCGTTACACGGAACCGACGCGGAACCGACGCCGTTCGCGCTGATACACAGCGCCCAGGAGCGTGAGTTCGAACTGGCCTCGCAACTGCCCGTGCCGCACATCGTCGATCACTGGGGGGTAAACGAGGAGACGATCACGACGTGTGGGTTCACCGTCGAAATCGAACTCGCCGCAGCAAATACCGATGAGATCGCTGACGCAGCCGAACAGCAGGCACGCTCGTTTCTCGATCGAGTGGACGCGCTCCCCGGCGACCCACCCGCTGTGGATTCGGCGTACTTCCACATGGACGAGCCCGTTCCGAAGCCCGGCGGCTCTTCCTACGAGGTACACGTCGAAAACTTCGAACGCGTTCCGGAAGGGGCCGTCTACGCGAGCGTGGACGGACGGGAACTGACTGCCGACGAGGCGTTCTGGCCGATCATGCTGTCCGCGGAGGGCTCCGAGGACATCTTTGGCTATCGAGGACAGAAAATCGGCGAGTCGCTGGACGACGTCCGGGAGACGTGGATCGGTGCAGAGCGAGATCCGCGGGATTCCGAGTAGTGCCTACACGCTGATCGCACGTCGGGCAAAAAGTGGAACTCGTCGGTGCCAGCGATTCACGCTCGGCTGGCGGTGTGGTCTGCCGCGTCGGCCTTGCCGTTGGCGTAGGCGTTGTAGGCGGCGAGGGCGGCGACGAGTGCGCCAGTGATCGCCGTCCCCGTTGCGAGTTCGTTGCTCCCCATCTCGATGACGTACGGCGAGACGAGCGCCCACAACCCGAGCAGGACGGTCAGCGACGCGACGCCGACGCTCGCCATCCTGTCCTTCGACAGCCGGTAGAAATTGTAGCCCGCGAGCAGGAAGATCGCCGTCCCGACGAGGGTGTCGTTCCAGTACGCCGCATCGGTTGCCTCGAAGATGAACGGCGACGCGACGAGGTACAGCCCGAGTAACCCGATGACGGCGCTCACCCACTGCATCGGTCTGTGTTCAGCGTCTGCCTGTTCCGTGCCCACCCCTCACCGGGGTCCGTTCCGGTGTCGGTTGGTGTTTCGCTCATGATTTTCTTCGCCGCCGCTACCCGCCATATGTAAAAAACGACGGTGCTTGCACCCGTCGGGGAGATGGTATGCATCTTTTCCTCGCTCGATGGTCACCCCATCATCTGTCCTGACCGATCACCGACTCTCGTAGATCGGTTCTCATCTCATGCTACATCGCGCCAGTTCTCGAGGCCGTGGAATCGGGCTAGCCGCCGGTGTTGAGCACGTCGATCACGGTCTGGCAGTCCAGCGCGTGATCTACGTGATTTACCGGTTGGCCATGGCGGAAACGTCGATGTCGGCTGGATAGCTTCCGATCTCAGCCCTGGGAATCCCGTAGGATCAGCGGTCCAATTGCAAGGGTTCGCTTCGCTGCTGTCGCGATCCGCAGGATATACGAGGTCAGCAGGAAGAACGGAACGAGCGTGATTGTGAAGGTGATCGCGACGACCCAGAGCAGCGTCTCGACCCCGAGGATCACCCCGGTGAACGTCGTCGCATCGGCGAATGTTATCATCATCCCCGAGACCAGCAGCGCCGGAATCGCGGCGTAGAGGATGTACCGCGAAAGGTTGATCAGTTCCCACTGAAAGTACAGCGTCTTGATGTGCTCGCGAGCCGGCCCGAACATCGCGAAGGCCGTACGGAGATCCTCGAGGGCGTCGCGTTGTTCCTCGTCGATGTCGTCCTCGTAGTCGGCCAGCAGGCGCTCGATTTGGAAGATTTTCCAGGAGTAGTTGTAGTCGATCGAGGCGTGGACGACATCGAACGTGCCGAATTTCGCGCCCTCAAGCTTGTTGCGGACGGTCTCGGCGTTGCCGGTGATGCTGTCGACGAACTCGTCGATCTCGTCTCTGAGGTCGTCGTTGTCCGTCGACTCCATGGTCTCGTTGAGGGTGTCGGCGCGCTGCTGTGTCGCATCGATGATCTCACGGATGAACGCCGACGGATCGGCCGGCGCCGGCTTGTCGGTAAGCTCTTTGATGTAATCCCTGAAGTCGAGCGTCTCGCTCATCCGCGTTCGCTGTTCGCCGAGCGGGCCGTTCTGCTGTGAAATTATCAGCTGACTGATGGTGACGACGAGGATGACACCGGTAATCAGCGCGCTGATCATCTGCGCGTACAGCGACTCGATAACGCCCCGAGTCTGGAGCAGATCCGAGAGCGTCGGATCGAGGAGGCTCCCGAGCATAAACAGCCCGAAAAATGATCCCGCGAGCACGCCGGTGACGAGCTGTCGGTTCGCCCCCATGAGCAGCCAGAGCTTGATTCGACTCTCGTCGGCCCGCTCGCGCATCGTGTCCTGGGTGCTGACGTCATCCTCGTTCGTGTCGTCACTCATCGGCGTCACCACCCGCCTGCCGTTTGAACACGAGGTACTTGGTACCGCCGCCAGTATACTCGATCGTATTGACGAACTCCCAGCCCTCTCGCCCGTACTCGTTGAGAAGTTCCTGAGGATCGCTTGCTTCCTCCATCGTCGCCTCGCGGGGTGGCCGGACCGTCTCGTACTCCCAGACGATCCTCTGGTCCGTTGCCATACTTGTATATCGACGATTCGCTGAAAAAAGGTTCGTGTTGCCATTCCGGATCGACGACTCGAGAGTCGGTCGACGGTCGCGGGACCAAATCATGCAAAATAAAACAATTGCAGTATCACATACCTCCTGCGTACTGTTCGATGTTCTCCAGTACAGGACATTCAGAGTACGCTGTCACCACAACTGCTTATGGGGCGAGGAGATGTCTCTCCTCTATGACCGATTCGAATAGTGACGAGTTCGACCCAACAGCACCAGACCAGCGGGAGATCGGCCGCGAAATGGTCGACGACAGTACGGGGCTCGGTTCGGTGATGGCTCACGCCTATCGCGGAGAGATCGCTCGAGTGGGGACGTGGCGACAGCGCCTCGACGAGACGACGACGTGGGCGGTGACGCTGATGGCAGCAATCTTGACGTGGGCGTTTTCGAGTCCCGATAACCCACACTATATTTTGCTGATCGGGATCGTCGTCGTCACCATCTTTCTGGGCATCGAAGCACGGCGGTACCGGGACTACGATGTCTTTCGCTCTCGTGCTCGAGTCATCCAAGAGAACCTGTTCGCAAACGCCCTCGATCCGTCCCAGGGCACTGAAAGTCACGACTGGCGAGCGGAACTGAGCAGGGACTATCGCAGGCCGACGCTGAAAGTCTCGGTATACGAGGCACTCGCAAACCGGCTCCGGCGTGTGTACCTTGCGCTGCTCGGTGTCCTTTTGATCGCGTGGGTCTTCAGGATTACAGCGTTCGCGCCGCGCCAAGACTGGCTGACAACCGCTGAAATCGCCCGTATCCCCGGGATTGCTGTGGTTGCCGTTGTGGGTGTGTTCTACGTCGTATTGCTGGGCGTCACCTTCTGGCCCCACGAGCGCCATGCCAAGGGTGAATTCCGTGAAGGAGACCCGGACGACTGGAAAGAGACAGACCGATAAATCCGTTCCCTGTGTTGTCCGATTCAATCTCGACAGATCGACTGCCCACTACGCGTGCGTACGGATCGTCCCTTGTTCACTCACTCAGTTAATCAAAACAGCAACTGCTCGTGAAAATGTTGTATATTTAACAGGGTTGAAGACAAATACATATCATGGGGACCAAAACGATCGATGATGATGAATTATTTGACGCTTTGGCTGACAGCCGTCGACGCCAGTTGTTAGTCGAGTTGTTAACCCACAACCCGCAACACGTTCCGGAACTCTCTAGAAAGTCACAGGAGATCGCTAAAGCTGACGAGAAGCTCTTCCAACAACACCTGTCCAGCTCCCGAACGATTCCAGGAGTGGACGAGGGACTCCTTCGGTTGCACTACATTCATCTTCCTAAATTGGCCGACTACGGTTTCATCGAGTGGGACCGAAACACCCACGTCGTAACGAAAGGCCCACGGTTCGACGAGATGAGGCCCTTGCTCGAACCATTGATCGACCAACAAAAAGAAGAGACCGTTGTACTCCTTCGTGAGTGAGAGGGTATGGCGTTCAATGTTTCACCTGTACTTCCCATTCTCTACGAGTTCAATAGGCCTGTGACTGGTTCTATAACACGCTATCCAATTGGTTCCCAGCAGAGCTAGAACTCTCCCCCCGTAGATTCAGCCTCATCTAGTTGGCCGTACATCTCATCGGGAAATGGGAGACTTCCCCAGATGGAGTATGGGCACTTCTCCTGCCCGATGCAGTACCGCTGCATATCGTCGTTGTCGCAGTTCATCGGAAGCGGGGTGTCGCCTCCGATCGTGTTCGAGAACTCGTAGCGAATCTGGTAGTCGGTGACCTGTTCATCGTACCATGGCCACCGCGAGAAGACGCTCTTGAGATCCCCGACAATCGTCTCGAGGTCGCTGTCCTGATACTGTGGCAGCCACATCACCATCCGGGCGAAGTTGTACAGGTCTTTTCGGACTGGTTTCTTCTCGTGGAGGCGTTCGGCCATGTTCGCCATACAGGGGAGTTCAAACAGGTCTTCGATTGACTCGACGGTGAGTGGCTGGACGCCTCGCGAAGACTCCTGAATCCGATAGTGGTTCGTATTTCCGTGCCGTCGGATAGTGAGGCTTCGGTGGTCGCGCTGGGATGCAAGGAGATTCCCAAGACTCCGAGGACTAGAGATACGATTACACACGTCCCGCTTCCAGTCCGCTTCCGGATCGTACGCCTCCACTGCTTCAAACAGCTCCTTCCCCGAGTGGAACTTCCCCAGTGTGGTGACTTCGTCTGGTGCGTCTCGAATTGCGTCCCGTAGCACACGGATGGTTCGCTCACCGGGGTTCCAGTCTCGCCAGATTCGTTCGTGGTGTCCTGTCTCGATGAAGCGGTCGATGCGCTCTGTGATGGCCGATTCATTCGTTGTTAGCCACGTGAGCTGGTCTCCGGAGAGGTTCTCTTCTTGGACTCGCAGGAGCTTTTTGAACGCGCGTCTGGCGTACTCGCGATACTTCGTATCGAAATCGCCGACTGGTACGTAGAGGTGGTTGTTCTTAACGCGAGTGAGCAGTTCCCCAGCCTCTCCTGTCTCAGTGTCGGCGTGAACGAGGCAGTTCCTCGACGCCGCAGCTATCGGGATTTCGAGGTACAACCCACCACCGAACTCGGGCATTTCTTTGACTCCCGTACAAACACGACCGGGGTGCGGACCATCCTCTCCGGGGGCTTTCGCGTACAGCACCTCTGCTATATCCTGTTGGAGACTCCCATCACCGAATTCTCGAAGGAGGGAAGCGAGATTATTGACGTACAACTCTCGAATATCGTAGAGAACCTGCACCTTTCGCGGTGGGGCGTGCTCGAACTTCGGGTGTGCCTTGACGCAGATCGCGCTCAACGTCGCGAGGACGGCGAGTGTTCCCGGTTCGTCGACGAACGGTTCCTCCGCAGCGTTTGTCCTGACGTTTTCTTTGAACGCCGCCGTTCCGAACCGTTCGAGGTCGTTCAGCAGATCTGCTGGTTGATCTTCGCCGTCGACGATGTAGCGATTGTAGCCCCGCGTGAACAGCTGGTTGATCCGCGTCGTGCCGTATTCCAGCGGGAGCGCCGCAACGCGATAGGCGGTACGCTCGTCCTTGACAGGCGTCGACTGAGTCATGACTGGAGCACCTCCGGTGTCGCAGACCGAACGTCGAAGTCCGGGCTCTCGATCGGCGTGACGATACTACAGACGTCAGCGTGCAACGAGTAGGGTAGCCGGGCGACCCTCCGACGATCGGCGGTAACCACGGGATCGATGGGTATCTCGTAGGTGTCTTGCAGAAGGTCGTTCAGCACTTCTCGACTCTTGGCGTCGTACCGATGAGCGGGATCAGTATCGAGGAGATAGACGTGAACGCCCTGGCCGCTGTACACTACCATCGTGTCTTCGGCGTTGAAGTCGTCCTCGAAGATCTCTCGCACCTCGAAGCCGTACTCGATGGCCCGTTCGATATCCTCGAAAGAATACGGGTAGCCTGCTGGGTCTGCTTCGAGAATTCCCGCGGTATCGAGCAGCTCCTCGCTATCCCCCATAGATTCCTCATCCAATATCGCTTGCGCTGCCCGTTTTCGGGCTATCGTTTTCGCGTCGATATCGACGAGGAGCACCCACGGCCGTTCCCAGTGATCGAGGGCGTAGTAGACCGCATCAGGACACGGGTCTGGTTTGTCAAGCAAGTTGGGATCTGCGAGCGCGAAGTCACTCCGATCGAGTGGATCGTTTCGTGCTGGATGGCGGATGAACTCGAGGACGTCGTCGAAGTCGTGGAACGCCGCCGTGATCCGCTCACCTGAGACGTTCGTCTGCCACGTATCTCGCCGAATGAAGTCCTTGTCTGGGACTCCATCTTTCCGGACCGGGTGGGGGTCTCGAAACGCAAGCGCGTACTGTTTCGGCCCCTTGGCTGTGATGAACGACGGGAGTTCGTCACGGTACGAGGGGAACTCTTCGGTGTAGTACCTGTAGATCTCTTCGCGAGTCGCCTGACGCCACGTCATGAATTGAACTCCTGATCGAGTTTGTTGAAGCTCCGAATCGTCGTCAGCCCAGCTGCATCGAACGATTCAACGGCCTCTCGAATGTCGGAGAACGATCGGGCTGCACGGCCGCTCACACTGCTTTCGATTCGGTCGGCCTCTGCGAGATGGTCTAATACCTCGACGGCGGTCTCGCGTCTGTTGAACGCCCAGACAACGTTTGCGTCCACCCGACTCTGCTTGTCGTAGTCGTCGACCGGAGCGTGTTTGTTATTACTCGCGAGTTCGGCTTCACCGACCCACACGAGTTCTCCGTCAGCATCGAGACCGGCAACGTCGAACACCGTCTCCTCATCGTACTCGTAGTAAGATTCGACCTTCTCGACATCGTCGCGGGCTTCTAACCACAGTTCGAGCAGCTTCACACCGACCTTGTGCGGCGTCTTCTCACCGATATCTCCCTGACCAGGGCCGACCTTGAGCTTCTGGCCGAGCAGTTCGCGCCCTGCTGGGAGAACGGTATAGTACTTCCGACCGCATGCTCGTCCTTCCTCCAGCAGGTCTTGATCGACGAGCCGTTGCACGTCCAGGTCGTCAAAGTCGTTCTTGAACGCACTCATCGAATCCAAGAGTGTGTGGTCCGGGGCGTCACCATTCATCACGTCGAGGATGCGAGTCAGGAATCGGATGTCGTCGTGAGTGAGCCCGCGCTGTCGAAGCTCGTCATCTGGGACGGTTACACCACCAGCCTGTACTGGCGACTGTAATGGCGACGATCCGTTCTCGTCAACAGCTGTTTCCTCTTTTTCACCGACTAGTTCTCTCGACGCAGTTGACTCGGAATCTCCAAACAGTAAGTTGGTGGTGCCCGCTTCTTTTTCTCCCTCTTCGTCAGCTGCTGAACCACTGGTTGCCTGTCCGATGAACGACGACTGCGTCGAGTCCACAGGGCTAGCCGATTCTGCGGATGTCGACAGTACATCGATTGATCTACTTCCCCATCCTTCATTGTCGGCTGCCTCCGATTCGCCTGGGGCCTCAGCAAGCCCGTACTGGGTCTGTGTTCGCTCCGACAGCCGAGGGAGAGCCACGGTCTCGAAGTGATCCTCTTGTTCGGCAGAGAGCGGCTCGTCGCTCTCTGGATGGCCGGCTGCTATCGGGAGCGGCTTTACCGAGAACGGGGCTGGACCCGTCTCCCCGAATGACGGGCTCGGGAGTTGCGCGATCCACTCCCCGCTGGGGAGCGTGTTGATCCGATTTCGGAGGTCAGTCGGGCTCAGGTCTTCGTGGGCCAGCGACTCGGCGAGCGCGCGTTCGATGGAGATGTTCCCGATGAGCTTCGTTTTGATATTGTTAAGGACCTCGTCGTAGGCACGCTCGCTTCGATTCCTGACCTGTCCGGGGAACTGCATCACCAGTCCCATGCTCAGGCCGAACGACCGACCTTGGGGAAGCAGCTGCTCGGAAACGAGTTTCGTCGAGGCGACGGGGGCTGCCTCCTCGATGATGAGGTTGGTGAGATTCTCGTAGTCTGTCTTCCCATCACGTCGACGAACCCGCACTGCGTCCCAGAGGTTACTCAACAGGAGGAGTGTAATTGCTCGCTGAGCCTCCGGGCGGAGATCACCCAAGTCGAACAAGATCGTGGCATCTTCGTCGAGGAACTCACAGAAGTCGAATCGGTTGTCGACGTAGTCGCCGTTATCCCCCTGTTCCGGAACGTGACTGAAGATACGTCGCAGGTGCGCGTCCTCTCTAAGTTTGTCGAGGCGGTTCCCAACGGCGTCCATCGACACCTGGAATTGTCGGTCATCTTTCTCAAAGTGGCGCGTAAGCGACTCCTCGACATTTTGGTTCTCGGCAGCGACAGGAGGGACTGTCCGCTCGCGTTGCATCTGGAGTGCAGCCGCAAAGAGATCATCGAGGCCGAAGGCGTCACTACCGTATTCCTCGTCGAAGAGCGCCTTGATGAGGTAGCTGAGAATCTCGTTGGCGACGAACGCCTGTTCGTACTTTTTACGACCCATGACCATCCGCATGATGTCGTGGAAGTGATCGACCTTGTCTTGGATCGCATCTTCGCGCCTCCACCCCGCTTCAAGTGTCGAACGAATATCGAAGAAAGAGAAAGCAGGGAGGGTTTCGGGAACGCAGAACTGATAGGTGTTGTCCAATCCGTTGAATCGGTCATAGTGACAGCGAAGATAGTTCGCACACATTCCATCGCCTTTCGGATCGACGATAATAACCGGCCCACCCGTCCTCTCCCTGAGAGACAGCGCATCATTGATGATTGCTTTCGACTTTCCGCCCCCAGTTGATGCAAACCTGCCGTAGTGTCTCGTTAAGAGATTTGGCGGAATCCGTACCGGATCTGGTTGGATCGTACTATTTTCATCAAGTGCATATCCGATCGCCATCCCTTCACGAAACTGTGCCATCAAATCGGGATTCGGTCGTGGCAGTGGATTGCGACTGCGCTGCTCTGAACGCGCACCTCGAGAGCCCTCAACAGTCAAATCATCGGCGCTCGGGACAACAACCATGTTTGCGAGTTCGTCCGCATTGAACACGAAATCTGGCCGCTTCTTCCCGCTACCAGCGATCATCTCTCCGTTGAGAACTCGCTCGAGATGGCGTTGACCTCGTTTGGCTTTCTGCCGATCGAGGAATCCTTTCTCTCGGATACGCCGTCCGTAGAGTTCGTAAAACGGACCGTCGAGTGGATGGAGTGCTGCCTTCAGCTGCTCGAGTTCTGCGCGGATCTCAACATCGCCGCCAGGAGCCATTGCAACGGCTCGAGCATTGACGGTGAACGTTCGACGTGGGTGTTTGCCGTCGATTCTCTGAATACGGTTTTTTGTCTCCTGAGACAGCTCTCGATCTGCAGGATCTGCATCGACAGGCTCGAGCCATGAGCCGATGAGGTCCTCGGCCCAAGTATCGCGTCCCTCTTTGAGGTCCATTTTTCGGATTTCAGCATCATCCCGCCAATCAGGTTTGCGCTGCCAGAGAATCTGATAGACAGTTGGTGCGGTCATCTCATGGAGGACCTCAACAACGGCCGAAAGCGGAGGTTGCTCTGATTCATATTCTTCATCGGGTTCGTCGACGACAAACGGCGCGATGGTCGTCATCCAGTCTTCTTTGCGGCCAGTTTTACCGAGCCACTCGACCCCCAGTGGTGAGGGCTTCGGGGTTTCGTCTTCTATTTCACCTTCATCGAAACCTTCCAAATCACTCTCTCCCGTATCAGTTCGAGGATTCTCTCGATTCAACGCTCCCTGTTCCTCAGACTCGAGATCTTCCCTCGCCAAGTCGGGTTCAGGTGTGAGAACCGCCTCGAGATCGAGTTCCGTTCGCATAACCGTGAACGTGGTCGGGTAAATCGACCGGAGGCGCTTTTCAAGCGTGTTGAGGTGTTCTTCCTGGTTGACCCCGTAGTAGAACTCTACTGGTGCATCAGGACCTGCAGAGACGGCGAGGAATTCGAACGTTGGTGGAGCTGTGTCCACTCTGGGCCTCACCCGGTTCCAGAAACTCTCTGCCGCTGGGTTCGACAGTTTATGAAGACTCTCAAGAGCGGCTGGAATATCCGACCGACGGAGTGGTCCCGACGTCGGAGTCACTTTCAGATACTCGTTGTTACTCATGTTTCGATTCACCTCCGTGCTTACCGCCATCAGTCTGTGGTGGAGTTGAGACCTGGCGTGAGGTTGTTGGATTAGTATTCATAGATCGCTCTGTAGATGTGTCTGCTGAACGGCCTGGCAACTCAGTCTGTGACTGGGCTTTCGGATCGAAGTCGATCACAGCCGTCTCGTCTTCCATTGCTCGGACTTCGATTCCCCGCCACTCACCGTCGACACCGACGAGTGCTTCCGAATAGCCCGTCCGGTCGTTTCCGGGGACGGCCTCCTGGACGAAGCGCATCTGTGCCGAGTTGAGGCCGAACTCGTTGGCCCACTCGCGGTCCATCCCGTCGAGATGGTGGAACTGCTTGATCGCACACTGGTCGATGATCGCCTCGGACTCTGGATGTTGGAAGAATTCGTCGACGGTCTGGGTGACGAGTCGGATCGAGAGGTTGTGATGGCGGTGGTGACGGAAGACGATCTCGAGGTATTCGAGACTCGCCGCGTCCTGCATGATGTACCGAGCCTCGTCGATGACGAAGACGACCTCTTTGTCCGTCTCCTTCGCTCGCTCATAGACCAGTGAGATCAGCAACTGCATGATGAGACTCGTGCTCCCACCGAGACTGCCCTCCTGCTGGGCAAGGTCGAGATAAATCACCTTCTCGTCGCGGATGTCGAATTCGGTTTCTCGGCCCAGGTTCTCGTACCGGCCGTCTTCCGCGAACGGGCGAAGCTGATCGATGAGCCACGTTGCGTCTTCGCCGATCTTCGTCGCTTCCTCATCCGTCCGCACGACGTACTCTTCCGGGGTCTCGACCATCTCCTCGAGGATGTCGAGGACGTCCCGCATCGTCGGGCTCTCGTTGTGATGAGTCGCGATATCGTCGGTAATTCCGTTGCGTGAATAGGCACGCTCGATCGCGGTCTCCAACGTCGTCCGGCGGTCGCCGAGTGTGATTCCCCGAAGCGCAAAATAGTTCGAGAGGAAGCTCATCACGCTATCGAGCTTTTCGCGATACGGGCTAGCGTCCTTGCCCATTGCCCTCTGAACGCGCTCGGGAGTCGGCTTGATCTCGAGCGGGTTCAGTCCCATATCCCCACCGATCGTAATTCGCTCACCGCCGAGGGCTTCGGCGACGCCAGCCCAGTTGTTCAATGGCTCAAGGATAATCCCGATACGGTCCTCGCTTTGCTCAATCGAACGGATGAAGTTCTGCTTCGATCCGAACGATTTGCCAGAACCAGGGTCACCGATCGTGAACATCGCATAGCCGTTCTCTCGAGCGAACGGGTCGATGACGACCGGACTCTGGTTCTTCCAGTGAACGCCGAACTCGACGCCGCCGTCCTCGAGAATTGTGGCGTTATGTGGCGACGCGAGCAACGCACCGACCGCACCACCGAGTGCTGTGGCCTCCCGGCCGAACGGGTTGGGGCCGATTGGCGCTGCAGCCTGGATGGCGAGGTCTTGCTTACAGATAGCCGTCTTCGGCGAGAGTCCAGCGGGTTGTTCACGAAGCCGGCTCCGAACTGTCCGGACGGCGTCACGAAGCTCGTCACGTGACTCCGATCGAACCGTAATGAACATGCCTTGCTCGAACACCCGGCTCCCGTTCTCAACGCTCTTGTACGTCGACAGCGCCTCGTTGGCTCGCTCCTGAAGATAGCTCCCACGGACAGTACGCTCGAGGTCAGCATCGGCCTGGAGGTCGTCGGCCACTCGCTGGAGTTCGTCTCGAGCCTGCTGCTGACTCTTCGGGGTGATATGGACCGTCAGATCGAACTCGACGTCCGTGAGCTCGAAGAGTTCGGTCAGATAGCCGTCTTTCGGGTAATCCGGGTAATCGGCGATGTAGAGTGTGGACGTCCACTGATCACCGACGCGAGCGGTCCGCGTATCCCACTCGATCGCCGCCGGTGCGACGACGTGTTGATGATGTTCGGCGATGTCGTCGAGGACCTGACCCTCTTCGAGGCCGTCTTCGACGGTCGCCTCCTCGAGGAGATCCGCGAGTTCGACTTCTTCGACGTCTTCAGCTCGCCAGCGGTCCCATCCCCACTTCACGAGAAGCGTGATCAATGCCGTTGCACCGATGTAGAGGGCAATCCCAGCCTGCGTCCCTGGATCGGGGAGTGCGTCGATCACTGATCGACCCTCCGTTGATGATCAATGGTCGGATGATCACGAATTGCATCCGCTCCGTCATCGTATTCGTGTTCCTCGCCGTTCCAGAAGTCCAGTGAAAGGACGAATAGTTCGACCGTCGCAAGCCGATGAGCGGACCATCCTGATGCCTTCTGGATAAACTCCGTCTGGAGACCGTGGCAGCGGTTCTCGAGTTTCTCGAACATGGCCGCCCGGATCTCCGCATCGGTCATGTCGTTCCGCCGAGTCACGAACGGGTTGAACAGAAAGCCGATGACCGGAAACAGGGTGAGTTTCTCCGCTGGGGACTGTTCGTCCTGGTATCGGTCGTAGACCTCGAAGGGGTCGACTTCGACGCCGATGAAATACCGTACCTGTTGGGTCCCCTCGAGGTCTCGCGGACGTTGCTCGCGATACTCCTCGAGTAACTCTTTGAAGATCGGGTTCTGCTTGACGTCGCTGTCAGTGAGCCGCCCATCGATTCGCTCGATCAGCTTCTCGACTGGGAACGACCGAGTCGTAGCGTGGAATTTGAGCGTGAAGTCGAGTTCCTTGTTCGCGAACTCCTCGCCGAGTTGCTGAATCTGAGCCCAGTCACCGGACATCGCGAAGTCCATGTTCCCGGGATCGATCTCGAGGTAGGCTTCCATCGCGCCATCGGAGCGCTCGATTGCACCGGCACCAGGCCACGCTCGCCTGATGTTCGTGAGATCCTGTGTTCGCTCGTCCGGCTTGAACGGCGTATAGCTCACGAGTCCGCCTTCGGTACTCGCTTCGGTGAACTCAGCCGTGGCCTCCGTGCTGTAGGTGAACCGAGGCCGCTTGCAGTAGTGGCGGTAGACGTCTCCCAGCCACGTTGACGCCGGGAGATGGTTGGGTGACGCGTAGACGATCGATCCACCAAGGACGACACCGAGTAAGACGAACGGTAAGATCGCACCATCGAGTCCCGTGAGGCCACCAAAGAGGAGGCCAGCGATTGGGAAACCGAGGAGCACGTAGACGTCTCCCTCCTCGATATTCAGAATCGGTATGCGACTCTCTTCGCCCAGTTCATCCATGATTCGACGGCCAGCTGCATCGTGATCTCGTGTCATTCAGTAATACCCCGGATCGTTCTCGGTGCGACGGTACGCCGGGACGCCTTCCTGGCCGTACGCGTCTGTCGCAACGTTATCGTGGTCGGTTCGTCCTCCGCTGCCGCCGCTCGAGTTTCCGGATTGTTGGGATGAGCCACCGCCTTGGCGCATCTTCGACGCAGCCGTATAGCCAGCAGCCGCTTTCGGTCCCCACGCCGCAGTCGTGGCTGCTGCAGCAGGGCCTGCAACAACACCGGCCCCAACGACTGCGCCAGCTGTTACTGCGCCCTTGGTCGTCGCTCCGATGATCTTCGTCGTCATCGGGCTGGCATACTTGAACAGCTTCCAGACGATGAGAATCGAGAGCAATGGCAATGTGACCGCGATGAGGTAGCTCAGGAATGAACTATCCGGAACAAGCGCCGAGTCCGTCCCCTCACTGAACAGGAGTTCATACCCTTTGAACAGCAGCGCCACTGGAATCGGCATGATCGCAAGCGGTACGAACTTCATACAGACCGTGCGGGCGATGTGAGAGACGACGGGAAGATTCCCATAGGCCAATGCGATACCGATCGGCATCGCATAGATCAAGATGTACAACAGAATCTCGCGAAGGAAAAACAGCGCCTGCAAGATCCACATGGCGACAGCTCCAACTCCAGTGAGGAAGAGAGCAAGCGCTGGGTTTGAAACGGTTAAGCGGAGCAATTCAATCATTGTGGCAGTCACTGTCGAAATGTCTGGAATAAGGGCAATGGTGAAGCCATCGACGAGATAGAGCGCTAACACAGCGACCCAGTACCACGTTACGATCAGGAACGCACCTGTCCAGGCACTACGCTTTGCCTTTCGCGTCTCGTACGCACTACCGATATTGAAGATCCGGATCGTATGTCTGCCCTGGACACACATCACGAGCAACAACAGGGAGACGAGCATGATCTCCCCCGCAACAAGATTGCCGTGGATCTCTTCCCACGGTGTGTTCGACGGCTGACCGAACACGAATGCACCATCCGTCTCCGGTGTTGGCGTGCCGAAAACCTGTGCCGTGACGGCATCATATCCATCTGCCAATCCCTCCTGAAACCATTCGATGAGTTTGTCAACTGCATCTTCGAACCACTTGATCCCGATATCCGAGAGTGACCATGACATTACAATGGCCCCTCAATTTCGATCTCACAATCATCAGGACCGGTACCGAGATAGTGGATAACGTAGTCAAGGGAGTGATCTGTAGCATGGCTTGTAGAGAGGCGGACGGTGAACTGTCCATCCCGTCCGATCGAGTCACACTTCGACCGTGTGCTCGCTGGCGAAAAGGGGAGTGTGTTGCTGTAGATCAGTACTGTCTCACCTGCAGGAAGAGCTATTGACTCTGCATCCGCTCCAAAGTCATTCTCTGGATCGTAGATACCACTCTCTCCAGCCTCATCGTAGCTCTCGTGTGTCGGGAACGGGACATCGCCTTCGAACCGAAGCGCGGTAGCTGCGGTTGGTCCAGTTCCTCGATTCGTCACAGAAAGTATCGCCTCTGCTTCCGTACTGGAGTCTCTCGCACCCTCGTACATCTCCTCAGGGTAATTCCTGGCCAACCGGAGTTCTGTTAACTCGAGATCCGGTTCGAGCGTAACTGACGTCGTCTCAACGGTTTCCTCGTCTGCAAGCCCGATGAGTTCGTATTCGCCAACAGGATAGTTCGTCCCGATCTCGAGCATTGTTCGAGACACCCCCGACTCAATCGTTTGTTGAGCAAACAACTCACCAGAGGGATCGATGAGATTCAGCTGGTCAACTGCATCCCGTTCGAGTTCAACCACGAGCTCAAGCCCTTCGACCGCGACGCTCTGGATAATCTCTCCACCGGAGTCTGTTGATGGGGCGTCATCAGAATCACTCAACGCAGAACAACCAGCAAGTCCAGTAGTGATCCCGACGAGTATGCTTCCGAGAACGGTGCGTCTATCGAGTGGTGTCTGTTGAATTGTCATAACGTATCTCTCATTTTCAAGAAAGAGCCGATCCGCTTCGCTGCGTATAGTGCGACAGCAAAGGGAATCGCATACCGGATAAGATCGACTAACAGTGTGAACCAGCCCGTTGGAGTGGCCAACGGATGCCACGTTTCTGTGACTGTATCTCCGATATAGGCTGGATTGTGCGAGCGCCACGAACCGGGATGGTACTCTGCGGTGTAGATGCCCGGCTGGTGAACAGTTATCTCTGCGATGCCAGCTGCGTTCGTCCGCACCACCTGATCGCCGATTGTGATATAGCCCTCACGCGAAGCAGCGCCAATCAGTGAGAATCGAGGATCGTCGAACGGACTCTCGAGCATGATCGGCGCCCTCGTCTCAGCATCACGAAGCTCGATCTGCAACGTCACTGCAGTCGCATTCGATTCGATGATTTCGACAGAGAGGTCACTCTCGCGTATCTCCCGTTCCGACCCTCCATCGGGTTCAATGATTTCTGCTGAGACACCGCGAACAATCCCGTCGACCCTGATAGCATCTCGATCGATGCCATCGTACCGGAGAGCAAGACCGGAAGAACGGGTATAGGACTCGGAGACGACGTCGATGTCGACGTTCTCGTGAATCGAGGGTTCTGGAGACGAACTCTCTGACCCCCAGACCTCGAGAATGTTGGGACCATCGCGGATGGGTTCTGAACGCGGGCCTAGCTCGGATGGATACGCGTGGACGTATACGGGTAGAGCGTCGGAGTGTGTCGTCTCTTGGCCATCCCGGCTTGAGTGTATGAGATCGTCCCAGTTGGTGTCTCTAGCCGTGTAGTATCGCCACACACCACGGACGTTCGCCTCACCATCATCCGAAAGCGTGTATCCGTGCCACGGCTGGGTCTGATAGATGGCAACACCGCTGTCGCCGTTTGGATACGATGCGTGGTAGATCGACGCCCGCAGATCGTAAACCTCCACATCGAGGTCCTGAGAGACGGTCACCTGGTCGGTGATGACCTCCGTCTCATTGCCACGATCGCGTTCGACTCGAGCGCTGATATCCGCCTCGAGTGTGAGTGTTGCCGGGCCACCTCGGTCGAACGCATATTCGAATGTTGGAGTGTGCGTTCCTCCTACGGTATCGACGACGTCGTCATTGTGTAAGAGGCGGACTTCGTCGATTCCGTGGTTCTGCATGGATGAGTTGCTGTCGAGGCGAACGCGATAATCGACGAATCCACTGAGTTCGCCTTCCGGAGCGATGTAGTGAACCGTCTCGTTCGCATCGAGATGTGTTCTCGTTGACGGCTGGATCGCGAACGTCGTCGCGTGTGCATCGGCGATGAGGGCCGAGTTCGAGAGTTCTGCATGCGTGGGATAGATCGAAGTCTCTGTATCGCCACCCTCGAGTGACTCGTAATCGTATGCCGTCCAGCGTTCAGCTGTATCTGGGGGCTCTTTGAACGTAATATCTGTACAGTTGCCGAGTTCCTGCATGGCCGTTCGCTGCTCATCGTATCGCTCTTCGTACTCGGCATCACTGAGGCACTCATTCGGAGCTTTCGACCAGAGCGTCGCCGTTTCGTTGACGTCTAAGTCACTGTCGTCAGTGCCCGGTCGTGGTGGAGAGTCGGCACTCGCGGCAGTCACCCCTGCGAACGCGAGCGTGACGGCAACGAGAGCGAGCACCGCAACCATGTGAGGACGAATGTGATGCACGAGCGGAGTGAATCAGAGACGATCCAGAGTGTAGCGTTGAGTTACCACGGGACGAGGTCGACACACTCAGCGAGTGGAAGCCCCATCGCCGATCCAGCAACCGTATACAGCGGTCCGAGGATCACGAGGATAACTGCAGACTTCATCGCCGTCCGCTTGTGCTGTTTGAGGCTCTTTTTCTGTTCGATGTTCATCGTGAACATCTCGACCAGTGAATCAGCCTGCCAGACCACAACCAGCCCCATTATTCCAAGCGCAGTCGTGATTTGGAAGAATCCAGAGATCATGTCTGGCAAGCCTTCAGCGTCACACACGACGCTGTCTTGAGCCAAAACGGGGTCTACAGCGACAAGCGAGAGGATAAGGAACGAAGCGAATCCGCTACGTACTACTCGCTGTCGAAGGGCATTGGGATTCTGTTGTTCACCAGTAGGAGGATCTCTTATGGTCATTGAAAGCCCTGACCTCTACTAGATCTGTATCGAGCCATCTCGCTGTGCGGATTTGCGGGGAAGCCACTGTTCAACGGATTGTATCGACTGCAACCTGTTCGTGAGAATTTTCGATTTCGGTTCCTCGGATCGCTCATTTATTACCAAACGCTAGCCTGTCGGGATAGGGCATATACCTTCTGTATTTCTTAAATGTTTCTAGAAATAAATTGTTTTAGAAGACATTCTTCAATTCCTGTGTAAACATACAGTGAGTGTAGTTGGATAGCGTGATCAGGACTCACCGGTTAGTGATGCCTCTCATCCTAATCTGAGTTCTTGCCCACCGAGGATGGACTGGAGCTGTTCAGGTGGATCAAGTCCTCGTCGTTTCCACGTGGCTAACATGGTCGTGATCGTCTCGTGAATCTGGACCCCTTCGGCTGAGCGGAGGGTCCGGAACATCTTCCGCAGCACCACTTGCTCGCGCAGAGCGCGCTCTGCGCGATTATTCGTCGAATCGACGTCTGGCTCTGTCACGAACGTCAGCCAGTGGCCTAACCCGTTCCTGATCTTCTCGATCAGTTTCTGAACCTCCTGTGACTCATACTCCTCCCTGATCAGCCCTTCCAAGTGTAACGACGCCTCCGCCCGCATCTGCTCGCGGGCGGAGGCAGACGGGTCCTCTTCGTCGAACGCCGTTAAGTCATCGTGGAGATCGTGCAACTCCGCAGAAAGCCACTCTGCTTCCTCATACCGCTCAGCAACGTACTCTGCCTCCCGTAACAGATGCGCCCAGCATCGCTGGAGTTTCGTGTGGTAGCTCCGGTACGCCGACCAGCCGTCACAGCTGAGCGTCGAGTCCTCGGCGAATTCCTCGCCGAGGACGTCCTCTAACACCTGGCTTCCACGACTCTCATCAACCCAGAACAGCACCTCTTCGTCAGTAACAAACGTCCACGCCCAGTGTTGCTCTCCATCAACAGGAAAGCCCGTCTCATCACAATAGACGACGTCACTCTCCCGAACACTGGCTTTGACGTCTTCATACGCGGGTCGCAGCCGGTCTGCGACCCGCTTGGTCAGGTTGTAGATTGTCCGGTGGGAGATGGGGAGATCGAGCTCCCACTCAAACAACTCTGCCTGCTTTCGGTTTGGAAGTCGCTGATGGAACCTTCCAAGGGCGGTTTGGGCCATGATATTTGGCCCAAACCGCCCGGTTTCCGGGCAGTCAGGATGTTCAGCAACGACCTCGTTTCCACAGGAACAGTGGTGTTTGCCGAGTTCGTACTCGGTGACAGTGGTTGGAATGGGGAGTGGTATATCGATAATCGTCCGTGAGACGTAGCTGTCCGGGTTAGAGAGTGTCTGCTCACAGTCTGGGCAATATCCCCGATCAACTCGAATAGTCTCCTCTGGTTCCGGAGGCGGTCGAGTTGTTCCCTCGTGACCTTCGTCACGTCCTGGAGAGGAGTCGCTGGCGGCGTCAGCGTCGCCGCCAGCGTCGTCCCCTTGGTCTTCGTTCTCTTCCTCGTCGCTGTCATCGTTGCCAGGTGATCCAGCCGCGCCACCCTGCTTACTGGGTGGTGTGTTTGGGTTTTCGTACCACTTGAGGCGTGCTTGCAGATTCTCGATCTGCTGTTGCTGTGCTGTGAGTTGACGACGGAGAAGACGGTTCTCGAACTCTTTGACTACGAGCTGCTGGCGGAGATGCGTACTGTCCTCAGCGCGGATCGCGGAATCTGTCGATTCCGGCGATCCGCCAATCCCCAGCGACACACTTGATTTACCATTGAGAGACCATTCATGAGACTGCTACGAAATCGGTCTGGCAGCAAGTCGCTATCCAACTACCAGTGAGTAATGAAAATCATTCTCATATGAAATTTGAGTACAAAATGATGCAACGCACTTCGAAACTCCTGAATGTATACGAAGATTGGGCTATCCGAACTGATTCCATCGATCTGGATACTGATGGCCGTGCCCAATATTCGATAGAGGTCCTCAGCGGGCCAGCTTTGATCTCAAAACCGCGTTGTCCGAGGGATATGGACTAGCCAGTCAGCTGTAGCCCCCTATTCAGAAATATCCTCTTCGTCGAGTTCTTCATTCACAAACTCGATCAGTTTCTGCAGTCGGTCGTTGAACTCGTCCTCAAACTCAGTGTGGAGCGCGTCATCGTACATCCGAAGAGTTCGTCCCAACCCAATCGCAGCGAGCCAGTCTCGGAACTGATTGCTGTTCATGTCGTCGACGGACATACTCAGTGAATCCGTGTTCGATCCAACTGCCCAGAGATGAAGAAGATCAAGATCATTGACCATCGCAAGACGAGCGAAATCCGCAAACGCGGCACTTACCTCTCGGGATAACTGCGTGTAGGACACAGAATCATGATCAAGTTCTCGCTCTCCCTTCAGTAGTTCATTGACGTATGAGAGCGATCGCAGTGACAGGAATCCATCCCTATCGACCGCCATCGGTGGATCGCTCTCCGATTCCGCAGTCTCGGACAACGCCTGTCCACAGGATCCGCAGTAGTGGTGAACCGCCTTGACCTGGCCTCCGCAATTCGGGCAGTACGGCATACTGTGAGGTACGAGTCATAGATACTGAGGCTTTGCTGGTGCGGGTAGTGTCGTATAGGAGCGAGAAGCATGGTCTGCAGAAGATTGAACCTCGTCGGCGGTGGGTGGAAGACTATATCTGAATCACGAACGAAGTCGTGATGTCGGTATAGATGCCCTTCATCGCCCAATCGTCTGTCGAAGAGGGAAGCACTACAGTTCTTCCAGAAGAGGTGGAGGACGGTACTGACGTTGTCTGCCCAGCCTGTGGAGGCTTGATGCGACCTCGGGGACCATTTGATGATGGACGCGCCCGCCATTTCTACCACGTCACCTCTGGCTCAGGCCCCTCGACGGTCAATTGCTCCGGAGGAGAGTCGGATCCTCACCGGAAAATGAAATCCCTCGCAGTATCGGCCCTTCGACAACGGTTTGATCAATACATTCGCTGTGAGCCCGAGGGCACAGTGGAGATTCCAAACACACCGACGCTTGCTAATTCCCGCCGTGCTGATGCCCTCGTTGAATTTGCCTCTGATAACGCAAACGACTACCTAGGACGTGGGTTGATCATTGAGGTACAATACGCACACGAAGACAAGGACCTCGCCGCGGTCACACACGATTATCTCTCAGCTGGATATAGTGTCTACTGGGCGAGTCCTGACGATTTTACCAATGATCGATTCCGGATTAAGGAGATGGTCATCGCATTTGATCAACGAGCCGAGAACGCCTTTGCAGCATCGTGGGCAGCCCCTCCAGATATTGATCCTCCTGAAGAGTATTTAGAGCGGTTCATAAATTCTGAACCCCTCACATACGACGACCCGAATCCAGGCTGTAACCACACCTGGGAATACGGTGGGAGTGATCTCCACGACCGGAACTTCTGCAAGCACTGTCGACTCGAGCGCTGGAAAGACACTGTTGTAGATGCCCCATTGGTCTTTAGTTAGGCCTCAGCAGCCGGTTTGATGGCGGTAGCGAGCTGTTCTTGGAGAACCGGCCGTTGTTTGTGGATCTTCTGCGCGTCGGCGATCAGCCGATCAAGCAGTGGCGGTGGAGAGTACCCGAGGTAGTCACTCAACCGGTAGAGAATGAGCTGGGCGTGCGACCTGAAGGTCGCCGCCCAGCGTTCCGGCGGGAACACGAGCTCATCATCTGCGTGTTCGATGACCAGACTGAGCAACTCACGGCTCACAACCAAGGACAACAGCGCCGCGTACAGCAGAATCTCTACGACGTGCTTCTTCGTCGTATCGAACTCATCCAGCCTGTACTGCGTCTTCAGCTCCCGAAACAGTAGTTCTACTTCCCACCTACACCGGTAGATCGTCGCTAGATCCTCCGGCAGGAACTCTTCGCGTGAGAGATTCGTGATGTACAGGTGGTAGTCGTCGGCGTCCTCGTTGCGGACGCCGACGACGCGGAACCGTTTCGTATCGCGTGACTGCGTGCCCGCGTACTCTCTCCGGTCAAACTCGATCTCAACTTCGACATCGATGTACTTGCGACAGAGATCGTCCACGACGTCGTAAATTTTCTTCCCTTCCAAGGGAATGGCGCGGCCGCGCCATTCCCGAAGTTCGTCGGTCACAACCGGGTTAGAGCTGCGTTTCAGTCGACTCACAAAGTAGCCGTCGTTCTCGTCGATCAACGCGAACCGCCGGTACTTGAAATAGGCTAGATCGAAGATCGCTAGCCGACCTTCGAGCCACGATCCTGTCTCGAACTGCGTGCTGTCGTGTCTTTTCTCATCTGTGACGCTGAACCGGTCGATCGTCTGCTCAGTGACGTTGTGGAGCAGGTGGAGCCGTGCTCCAGCCTGCTCATCACGGCGACCTTCGTACTCCTCAGAAAGCAACTCATGGAGCCGGAGAACCGTTCCATCTGCGATTATCACGTCTCTGAATCGGTTGAACTCCTCTGAGACGGTGTGAGGAACAGCGACCTCGTCGAGCCCGTACTCGACGAGGTCGCGGAGGTACTCTGCGAGAGTCGGCGTCAACCGCTGATAGAAGCCTCCTGCGGACAATGTCTTGTCTGCAGTCGAGTTGTAGCTTCGTCTGAAGTTGGCGAGCGTTCGGCTTGCGCCACCGGCGAAGCCGAACGCAAATGACCAGACGAGCGGTGGAATCTGCAGCTTCCGATCGCGTTCGACCACGCCGACGGCATCGGCGTGGTCTTCGAGCGCTTCAGATGGAAGGAAGTTAGTGAGATGGCGTTCCACTTCCTGTGAGGAGGGGTTAGACTGCACATCTTCCGCCTCCTCATTCCTTCGAAAAAGCAACTCCGATAAGCCGACGCTATCGTGCGGTTTTGCGCCTAACTAAAGACGGATGTGTAGATGCCCACATTTACGATGAATCAACGATCAAGACGAATACTGATCTTGCCAATAGTGCTGCTCAAGCGGCGTTTGAACAGCGAGAAAAGAGGGAGAAGAACCATCAACACGTCTGGGAACCGCGAGGCAAGAATCGCTATCGGTGCCGATGTGGCGCCCGTCTCAAAGAGCACAATGGAGAGGAAATCATCTCAAATGATCCCTTCGAGGACTTCACTGAGATGACGACCACAGATCCACGGTACTGCGACCACATTTGGGAACGCGAAGATGGATGTATGCGCTGTATTTCTTGCGGCCTAGAGGATCCGTTTTGATCGGTATTCCTATTAGCCCGGTTCTTTGCCGATGTTCTCATCGATGTCTGGTCACCTCTCGTTTGCGCCTACTCGTTATGTAATGGGTCAAACGAAGACGGTGATCACGGTTCCGAAACCTCCAGCTTTGCTTACACTGACCTACTGGCTGGGGGAGATTACTTGCTTATCCAGATATTCTGTGGAGATATGCCCTTTCGCGGTCGTCTTGATGGTCACCCTGTCGTCCCCGCCATCGTCGACGATGGAGAAGCCGTCACGTGTCCTGTGTGCGGTGACACTATGTATCCGCGATCGGCGCAGGGGAAGGCTCGACACTTCTACCACGTATCGGATGCCGCTGGCCAGCGGTGCTCGAGCGGCGGCGAGTCAGAGGCACACGCGCGAGCGGTCGCACGCGTTGAGGTCGCCCTTCACCAGCAGTTCGGAGAAAGCGCCCGCATCGAGACAGAGGTAGACGTCGACGTGTCCGAGGTACCGACACCTGTGACCGAACGCCGGGCCGACGCACTCGCGACGTTTATCGATTGGAATCCCTACTTTGGGGAGGGACTCGCCGTTGAGGTGCAGCACAGCCACGAGGACAAGGATGTCCAGCAGGTGACGCATGACTACTTGGCTGCAGGTTACTCAGTCGTCTGGATACGCGCAGCAACCGTCCTTCTCGATACGTTCGACTACGACACGATTGGTGCCGAGTTCGAGCGTGACGACGGCTCTGGATATTCTCAGCGGACGAGCAAAGCACACCAATATACGAACTGCCAATCGCTCCTATACAGCGGAGAACACGCGTGGGAGCGAGTGCCGCCCTATGCTCACCCCCGTGGACAGGATGACCTAATCACGTACGATATCTGTGCCGGCCAGGGTTGTGAGTTGCGCCGGGTCCACAAACCCGACGGCAGTTACACCTTCACCGAGAGCGACGAGTACGGTCCGGAGTTCCCCCTGAAAGCGCTCAAGAATGCGATTGTACGTGAATACGACCATGAACCGTTCTGGAAATGGGCAGGAAGCCAGTACCATTCCGCACAGGTGGAGAAGCTACTTGCTACACGACCTGAGATAGACCGCTGCTGGGGTCCGAAGGGGTTTCACGAATGGGGGCGTCGAGAAACGCTCTGGACAAATCACTCCGACCAGCCACTCATCGAACTCCATGAGTGTATGTACTGCCCCATTCGGTTAGTGACGAATCACCGAGGGCGTTCAGGGCACAGTACCTTCTGTCTCTACGGTCGGGAACCGGACATCGACTGGGACGACGTGTACTTCCAGGCCAGCCCTCCCGAGTGTGATCATTATCTCTACGACGAGGATGCGATCGAAGATTACTGCCCTAAGTGTGGTGCGACGATGGAGACTCCCGATACAACGCTCCGCGACCACACGAGCTGGATTCCTCCGTAAGCGGGGAACCAGTCATTCATCCAAGTTCGGCTCGCCGGCGAGATGCCGGGCATATTCCCGGAAGACGCGTTCGTCGAGGTCCTCGAAGGTCGGCTCGCGATCGACATCGTCAGGAACGATTCCAATCCAGTCGTCGTCGCCGCGGTCACCGGCGGCCCACTCGGCGAACCGCTCGAGCTCGCGTGCAGCGTTACGTCGGTAGTTCCCGCCGTCGCCACCGCGGCCTTTTCCCTTGTCCTAGAGGTAGCGCTCGAGGGAACTCTCGAGTGACTGATCGGCCCGTTCTCGGGGTGTCATGGTTCCTCGTTCGCGTACTGGTACGTCGGACGGACGTCCTCGAGTAGCTCTTCGACAATTTCCCAGAGAATCAGGGAGGGAGTCTCATGTTCGAATGTGATCCCCCACCGGTCCTCCTTATCGGCGACTGAGTACTGGAAATGCGTCCGTCCCAGATCGGCATGGTCTTCGTCCTGATGCCAGCCAGCGTGAAAGCCCGTGTTCGGGTCGGTGTAGTTGATACGGAACCAATCGTGTGGCTCCTGTCGATACCACTTGACGGTCAGTTCCGGCGAATCAGGGCCCGTTGGGGGATCCAGACGGGCCGGATCGAAAGTCGCCCGCAGCTGCTTTGCCTCGATATCGTCTGGAACGTACTCGACGGCCGTGATCTGTGGCACGCGGTCAAGGACGTCTCGCTTTAGCTGGGCGTAGAGGTTCGCGTTCGGATCACCACCTAGATGCGGGACCGACATCCGTTAGCTGCTGGCCTCAGCAAGCTCTGTCGTCGGAGCGAGAAAGTCCCACTCGCGGATAGCGAAGCCGACAATCTGGATACGCCGTTGAAGATGCTCCCACTCACGGGCAATCTCACGGCGACGGTCTTCCTCGCCACCGTCAAGGGACTCGTCAGCGAGCGTCCCACGAAGCTGATTCGGTGATTCAACGCCGAATTCATCCTCCCAGTCGCGAATCTGCGTCTTCATATTGGCGAGCCGGTCTGTAAGCTCCTCGACAGTGTGTCCGCTATCTCGGAGGCGCATCGCCTCCTGCATCGCTTGACGGCGGTAATCAGGATAATACGTCGTGTGAGTACCGCTTTCGTCACGGTGGAGGATGCCGTCGTCGACGAGTCGCTCGAGGACGCGCTTCGTTGGTTCGTGTGACCAGCCCGCTTCGGAGGCGATCCAGTTGGCCGTCTGTGGCTCCGACAGCTGTCGAGCAACCATCCGCACGCGGTCTTCACCCGTGGTCTGGCGTTCCATCAGGCCCTCGGAGTTCGATTCATCTTCGGTCATACAACATCGTTCGGGCTTTGTCTTAATATAGGTTGAGGTCATTAGTTCTATATCGAATTAACTCTTCGCCATCGGCGCGATCTTAACTGAGGGGGAAGATGATATAGCGATATGAGATTTATTCCTCAGAGGCACCGGAAATGGGATTTTTGTGTTGTTGTGGTTTTCCAGTCCAGAAAACAACACCACACAAAGTATAAGTGAGTTAGGAATAACGGTCTATCCACTGAGAACACCCGACTTAGAATCAGGGGTGCACGCAGCGAGTCGCGTGCCGTAACGCGATTTCACACGTACAACTGAAAACGCGGACACGACAGCATTCGATTCAGCGACCCGTCAGGACCGCCATCACCCATGTCCACAGAAACTACCACCGACTCACCACGCTACAGCACGATGGATCTTGAGGGCTGCAAGGCCTTCTACCAAGAGAAAATCGTCCAGGAGATGCGGGCTAATGGACTCGACCCTGACCGCGAGACACCGACCTACGCGTGGCTCAGTGACCACTATCGGGGCTTCATCGCACATCTCTCCCGGAACTTCGACCTCTCACCCGGGGACTTCTACGCCGAGATCGGGGTTCCACCATACGACGACGAAGATAACAGCCCCTTCGCGTTCGTCGACGATCAGGATACACGCCAGGCGCTCGAATCCTACCTGCGCGAGCTTCGAGACCGGCAGGGGCGTGCCGAATCGACGGTTGCGACCCGGCAATCGGTCCTTCGCCGCTACGTTGATACCTACCAGCAGGTGAACGACACCGACGATCTGCTCTCACCACTCCAGTCTGAACAGGGAAGTTCCGAGGAGAAAGCCCGTGTCGCGGACACATTCGACGTCCTCCGACAGCTCGACCAGACGCTGAACACGCACGCGTCGCGACGAAAGTACGTCCAGGAGGTCCGGCAGTTCTACCAGCACCGCGTCGACTTCGGGAAAGCTGACTACGACCCGACGACGCGGCTGGAACGTCGGTTCGGGTGGGATTCAGCACCCGACTGGGATAATCCTGCCCTCGACGCCGACCAGATTCAATCGCTCTACCAGACCGCCGAGACGCCGGCTGACCGCCTTCTTGTCGTTGGCGTCTGCGGGTGGGGACTGCGGCCGAGCGAGGTCTGTGCCCTTCATACGCGCCAACTCACGCTCACACCCGCCGAGGACGACCCCGAGGGGCCGGACCCGTACATCGACTTTGGTGAGGATGACCGCAAAAACGGACCGGGAACGGTCGCGTTGCTGGTCGGCGTCGAGGAACTCGAATCGCGGATCGACGATCTCCACGACGAGCACGGTGACGACTGGAACGGCTACCTACTGCCATCATCCTCGTCGAAATCCGGTCATATATCAACGGAGACCGCCCGACGGCACTTCCGTGATCTCGCTGAGGAAGCAGGGATTACTGTCGACGGGACAACGCCGACCCCGAAGATGGGGCGTCGATACTGGTACACGGCGTATGGGGCGGCGGTCAAACGGGTGGCTGAGCGGTTCGAGGATATCGCGGAAGAGCAGGGATCGAAATCAGCCGAGGTTGTCCTCGATAACTACCTCTCGAAGCCGGAGCGACGTCGCCATCGACGGGATGAAATGCGTGATGACCTAGTTGGGCTCTTCGATTCGTGATACTCTATCGCTCCCTTACTGGATAACAGTCCCCAGCACAGTCAGTGAGAGAGCCAGCAACAGGGTGGTTCATCGGTCTGTCGAGAGTTACTCGTCGGCGATGTCGGAGAGCTGATCCTGGATTTCGTCGGCGTCGGCATCTGAGAGCGCTTCGAGGCCGAACTGAACAAGGAGGGGGTAAAAATGCCGGTTCTTCTTGAATTCGTTACGACCCGCTTTCCGAAGTTTTAGCTGGGATTCGAGGTACGTGTCCTCCAAGTCGTCGAGGATACCATCCGGGATGTAGATGGTCCGGCCGTTCCACTCATCTTTAATGTTCGTTTTGTTCGTTTCCTTCGTTTTGTTCGGTGAACTCGTTTCCTGTGTTACAGTCGATGAACTGGTTTCAGTCGTCTCGGTCACTTCGCTCGTCTTGTTCGTTTCCTCCGCCTCCTCGTCGTCATCGTAGTTGCCCTCGATACCCGAGGCACTTCCCCAATCATCGCTCATGCTTCAACCTCCGTCGGCGGTGTTTTCTCAAAGGTCTCGTCAAGCAGGTCAGCGATGTCGTTGAATAGCGAGCGGGCATCTTCTACCCGCTTGTTCTCCTTGCTGAAGCCGAAGATTGACACGCCTTCACCAATCGATTGTGAGAGGTCGGTCCGCTTCGGGATCTCGAAGAGAGGCAACGAGTAGGCAGATTCAATTTCCTCGATCGTTCTCCGGTGTTCGGCGTTCTGCTCGACCCGGTTGCACACGATCGCGAGGCGGTTGACGTCTCCGTAGGCTGGTTCGAGGGACTGGAGCTGTTTCGCGAAAATCTGGAGACTATTGGCGTTGAGCTTCTCAGGGAGTACTGGGATGATAACGTTGCCCGTCGCGACGAGAGCATTATCGGTGAGAACATTGAGCGACGGAGGAGTGTCGACGACGATGTAGTCGTAGTCCTTGTCGAGTTCGTCGAGAGTCATTCCTAGACGCTCTCGACTCTTGGGCGCTTCGAGCAACGTCTGGATGTTCTTATTGTTAGCGAGCTTCTCACTGGCGGGGAGAATATCGAATTCCTCGTGCTCGACGGTGATATCGTTCACCGACCCCATCTGATCGAAGTCCAGCACATCAAATAGCGTGGTTCGGTCGGTGTCGTAATACAGATCGCTGTAGCCAAGCGAGCATGTAAGTCCACCGTGATAGTCGATATCGACGAGGAGTACGTCGTGTCCTCGCGCGGCAAGTGCGCCGCCAGTGTGGATGACGTCCGTTGTTTTCCCCGCACCACCTTTCTGATTCGCTACGGTGATTCGTGAAGTGTTCGTGTCGCTCATATCGTTCGTGCCTTGTGGTGAGTTCGTTTTGTTCGTTTTGTTCGTTTCGCTCGTTATCGTCGGTGCGTTCGGTGCGAGTGTTTCGCTCGATGAGAGGAATACCACCCTGTTAAAACCCATCGTTCGTTCCACTCACTGAGCGAAACGAGTTCGTTTCTATCAATGCGCTCGTTCCGCTAATTTCGTTCGTTACTCGATTTGAGTCCTCGAACCCGTCTCGGAGCTCACCGAATTCGTTTATTTCAATTAGTTCGTTTCGCTCGTTTCGTTCGTTTTTCTCGGTACATTCGTTTTTGGACGACACGGCGGCCCAGATCATCCATGCCATCTCGAGTAGCGATTCCATCTGTCGCATCGCACACCACCTTCACGCCCTACGAGACGGGTGGGTAGGCAGCCAACAGGCCCGAAAACGCGGGATACGTCCGGTACGACCTGGCCTCAACGGTGTATACCATAGTTCGGTGACTGGCCGTTCGCGTTCACGCGGATCGACGCCGTCTACGTGTGAACCCAGGGCGGCTACCAGGTCGGTCGTGAGACCGACGGCTATCCGCTGTTCCTATCTGTACATGAGCAGGACGTCGACGTCTGGGGGGACGTTTTTAAGTCGTTCATCCATAATTAAATCCAGAAATTCGGATTCCAGCTCACTCACGGAGAGATCCCGGATCCACCGGAGTCAATGAAGCCGTAATCCAGATAAACGATAAACGTAGAAAGATCAATTAGATTCAGTCGTCGGAAACTGCTTTACCAGGGTTTGATGCGTCTGAATTGATTGGAAAAGGGGCTCCTGCCCCAATGAGAGAGTCAAGCACTTTGCCAATTCGTTTCCCCGCAACGGGAGGTACCGCATTTCCAATCTGTTTGAACCAGCTCGTAAAGGACCCCAAGAAGATATAGTCATCCGAGAAGGACTGTAACCGTGCCGCCTCGCGAGGAGTGATACCACGATTTCGCTCCGGATCCGCGCGATCGGGGCTAGGACGTGCGTGTTCGTAATAATCTGGTAGCACGTAGCTATTCGCGTCTTTGGCTAGATGAGCAACGATCGTCGGGGAAGGCTCTGACCACTCAAGCATACGGTACTTGTCCCCGAAGCGTTTATTTTCAGCAGTACCGACATCATATTCGATATATTCTGAATACTCACCGTCAGAGTTATACTTCACATCCCATCCGGTATCACCAGGACTCAGAGCCTCATCAAATAAAATCTGATCTTTATCCATCGGATGCTCTCGAGCCTGATGGTTGAAACAGAGGCTGGTTCCTGAATTGAGACTATGAGTGCGCACGAAGTCACTTCTAGAGCCACGTTCCGTTCTTGGGAGAACTCTCCCACCTTCTCCTCGACGAAGACGGGGGAGTCCAGAGAGCCCTTGCTGGATACTTCGTGTTTTTCCCTCTATCGAGAGTTTATTTAGCAGATCATGTGCTGTTTCACTCTCTGTGAGATCGTCGCGGATCCCCACCAGAAGCACCCGTTCCCTTTTTTGTGGGACGCCAAGTTCCGTCATGTCCTGTAACTTATACTCGACATCATACCCCGGTCCCGTTTTACTAAGCAGTTCGAGGTCCTCAAGCACCCAATCAATAACACGGATGCCAGTATCTCCCACCTCGTTGACCATGCCCTCGACATTCTCCATCACGATGGCCTTTGGTCGGAGTTCTTCGACAGCTTTCACGTACTGGGTGTAGAGCGTCGTTCGGTCGTCATCGAGAATGCTGTAGTCCTCGTCGTCTCCACGACGCGACCGATAGCCCGCTTTGGAGAGCGATTGACACGGCGGGCCACCAACTAGCAAATCAGGGTCACTCACAGCATCCTGGATTCGCGCCGTAAGGTTGACCTCTCGGATATCCCCGCAGACGACGTTTCGGTGTGGGATTTCGGGGTGGTTCAGGCGATACGTCGCCACAGCGTCCGTATCAATATCTATCGCCCACCTGATGTCGTAACCCGCTTGGCGCAATCCACACGAAAGGCCACCGGCTCCCGAAAAAAGGTCGACAACGGTTGGCCCATTTCGCTCCATCTGTTGCTGTCGAAGGCGATGTGTAAGCAGGAATTTGCGGATTTCGCAATCTTCGCTACAGACATCCGTTCCTGCAGTAACTGCGTGCGTAGCAAGTGCCCGATAGAGGGGGGCGATCAGGCGGTCAGTCAGCTCTTCTTCTAGGGCGTGGCGACGACTCTCAGACGTATGCAGGTCCTTGGGATCGAGCAACCCGAGTGTACACAGCAACTCATCGACGCATGGGTCAACCGGCCAGACAGGCTTATCGAAGGCCGTTTGTAAGAGCCACCATCCGTCATCCTGTTCAATTCCGGGGACACTCGCGAGGAAGTCTACATAGCTCTGGTACCGCACTCGCGAGAAGTCTCGGAGCGTCACCCCATCCGTGTAGTCGGTCTCTCGAACAGCCACGAGAAGTTGCTCAAGGCGGGAAACCCGATCTTTGCTTACTCCCTTCAGCGAGGACGCACCATGGAGCGCTTCAGACAGCTCATCGTGGTCCATCGAAGCGAGAGTTTCCCAGCTTCCGTGTTGCTCCCGGAGTTCCCTGACAGTTCGTCTGGGTTGGCGCTGGAAGAAGCGCTCCGCTGGGGCGTCAACGGCAGATCCTAAGACGACCGCAGCTACGGCATCCAGCGGGTCGTCACTCCCACAAAGTGGGTCATTGCAGACACAGAGCGTATCCGCCGTTTCACCATCAACAGAGTCCAGCATCGCGTATCGGCAGTCGTCACCATTTTTACCGCACTGCCGCGCCAAGCGCTCCGGCGTCGAGCCAGGACAGCCGACCGGATTCATTTCCTGTTTACGCACATGGGCTGCTGTAACCGTGTCAATGAGAAATTCGATGTTATCGAAGAGTAGCTGTCGATGGGCGTCACGCTCCGTGGTTGGCGCTGATCGCACTAGTGCCATCGGCGAATCGGAGCACGTGACCGACTCAGTCATATCTAAGTGTTATTTCTTCACCAGGGATAAACTCCAGGGTAATGAACTTCTGCCTTTTCCAGATACCCCCTACGACCGTTCAACTACTACTATTTCGGGAGTGATTGCCATTACAAGCAGATTTTTCGCTATTTTGACCAGATGACTGAAGGAGAACAGTGTATAAACTCGAGCTCGATGGCCGAGCCCCTGATTCCCTTCGGACGGACCCAAGTTACTTCCGAGGAACTGCGGAAGCACGTTGATGAGAAGGCTGCAGTTGACGTGCTCCAGGAGATCAGTGTCCCCGCCGCCCCTGTGAAGGTCGATAGGTTTCTTACCTCACTCCCTACGCTAATCGGCTGGCTCGAAACCCACGGACGAGAGTATCCCTGGCGCTATACGACAGATCCCTGGAGGATTTATGCGAGCGAAATTTTGCTGCAGCGGACCCGGGGAGACGCGGTAGAGGGGATCTACGAAGAGTTTTTCTCGACATTTCCACGACCAAGAGCAGTCATCCAGAAAAGCGAACCACAGCTTCGAGAGTGTGTCAGGTCTCTCGGATTCGTTAATCACCGCGTACGCTCGATTCAGGAAGCTGCGAAGCTCTGCGTAGCCGAACACGGAGGAGACGTCCCAGCTGACCTAGAAGCCTTACAGCAACCATGGCGAGTCGGGCCGTATACCGCCAGAGCCTGCATGCTCTTTGCGTTTCAGGAACCGCTCGCACTTGTTGATGCGAATACCGCCCGTATAACAGGTCGAGTGTTTGACTATCCGCTTCCTGACCAGCCCCACAAGAGTGATACCCTTTACCGATTCCTCGATTCACTTGTTCCAGCCGACGGAGACCTGGCCCGATCGTTCAACCTCGCACTCCTCGACCTCGGCGCTCTTCGCTGTACGCACGCGCAGCCCAGTTGTGGGGACTGTCCACTCAATAGCGGATGTACGTATGCACAAAAATAGCTGTTAGGGACCGTCGATCCAGAATTCCGAGAATCGTTTCTCGTGGTCATGCCTTCACCAACCGGGTTGCGGTACGCACGTGCGCTCGCGACGCGTGTGGGCGTGAGCGCGCGTCGCGCTCCCGCGAGCGCGATAAGCGATTTAGCTCAGTCAGACCCCTCCCGAATGTTTATGAGGGAGGGGTCTGATTGTATACATATGGCTCGGCTCACCACAGGCAAACACAACGCCACTGTGTCGACGCAGCACCGTTCGAGCAACGATTCCGTCCCTCGGTCCATGGAGTGTGGAAACGCATGAGGAAGCCCGTGCGGCTCTCAGGATCCACCTCCAAGACCTACGCCGAACGGCTGCTCACCGCAGATAGCCCCGATGAAGTCCAAGCGATCATCGACAAACTGGAGGACGCGTACGAGATCGACTGGGTTCCCCTCGGTAACGACGAGAACAACTACTCCGACGTCTACACTCAGGCGAGTTCCCCGATGGCGGCGTTCTCGGAGCTGCCACTGAACGCGGAGGACTCGCTCACCCTTCGCTTCTACGAGGAGGCCCTCGCGGTCGGCGACGACCCGAGCGCTTCCTCGATGAAGGAAGCCGCACAGTCAGGCTGGGTCGACCTCGACGCTGCCGAACTCGAGATCGTCGCCGACGGCTACCCGCCGCAGAAAGGGAACTTGCTCAATCTCACAGTCCGTGACAACGGGAAGGGGAAAGCCCGCCCGGAGTTCGACGATTTCGTTGGGCTGCACGCGCCCGGGCTGAAGAAGCAGGAGCACGATTTCCTGCAGGGGCAGTACGGTATGGGAAGCACGGCCGTGATGCAGTTCGCGGGAAACATCGAAGAGGAGTATAATGAACAGGCGTTCAAGTTCATCGCTAGCTCCTCGATCCACGAACCGGGCGAGTGGTCGTGGACCCTGATCCACGACAAGCCTCGTAAAAGTCAGGTGGAGTACCTCACGGTGAACGGTGAGTTTCCCATCTTCGACGGGACGTTCGGTGGGGCACTCACGGAGAAGTTCCGCGAACGGTACCCCGAGAAGTATGACTTCGAGAAAAACACGACGACGTCCAAACCGCAGAGCCACGGCGCCTTCGTCAAGGTGTACGACTACCAGACGAACGCATCGCGAACGATGATCAGCGGTAATGAGGGGTTCCGGCACAAGTTCGAACGCTCGGTCGTCGACTCGCCGTACCCTATCCAGCTCACCGACCTCAGGTACAACTCGAAGTTCCCACAGAGCTCCACGAAGGGGTTCCTACAGGAACTGGAGGACGGGAACGAGCACCTCCTCGAGGGCAAAGAGCACCTCACTGTCGACACCGACTCGGAAACACTGGGCAAGCGCGACATCACCGTGTTGTTGTTCAAAGATGACGACGAGCTCGGGGAGGCCGCCAGTGAGAAGAGCAAATTCGTCTCCGGCACCTCAACACACAAGGACGCTCACGGACGCACTGGGGTCCAGAAGGACCACGCCGTGATGCTCACGATTAACGGCCAGACCCACGCGAGCAAGGGGGAGTACTTCCTGAAGTCGCTGGGCTACTCGAAGGTCGCCTCTGACACTGTCATAATCGCGGAGTTCGACGACCTCGCGAACCTCGGGATGGTCAACATGTTCAGCCCGTCCCGGGACGGGCTGAAGGACTCCCCACAGGCCAACAAGTTCCTCAGCGCGCTCGAGGACGCCCTCGAGGGAAGCGACCTGCTCACCGACGAGGAGGATCGGCGACGGGCGCAGCGCGGAAACGCACAACCAGCCACCGATACGGACACATTCGCAGAGTTCATCGAACGGAACCCGGAAATCGGGAACTTCATGGCTACCGGTGAGCGGATTCGGGCGCCGCGTATCCGTCCGAGCGACAGTGGGAGCGAATCCGCACCTGAGTCCGCCGATGATAACCTTTCTGACCACACTGGCACGTCGGCCGGAGATGAGGACGGAGGAGACGAGCCGCACGCGCCGAAACTCCCGACGTTCCTCACGCCGATCGAGGAGTACAATCCCGGGAGCGAGGAACACGTCCTATGGGACGACGACGATCCCATGCCCGTTGAGATACCTGTTAACGGGCTGGCGACCATTCGGTTCGCGACGGACGCACAGAGTGACTACCTCGTCCGGGACGTCCTCCCCGGTTCGCTGGAGGTCTCCCACCCCGACCAGCTGCGTGCGGTCGAGCTCCAGGACGGCCTGCTCACGCTAACTGTGGACCCGGCAGACGATGCCGACACCGGAGAGACGTTCTCCCTGTCGGCTACGCTGACTCGTCCCGATCCGCAGGACTGCCCCGTCATCGACGACCCGACCGAGGCCTTCCCAGAACGAGCCGGCGCTGACATACTCACCGACGGCGGCGTAGATATCGACACCAGCCCGCTGACCGCACGATGTTGCCTCGAATACTGCGGAGCAGAGCCGGAGTCCCGGAACTCACCGTCCGGGGACAAGAAGGGCGACACCGAGGGCGACGCCGATACGTCAGGCGATGGCAACGCAGGCGCGGGCGATCGCGACGGGGCCGCAGGCGACGCTGGGACAACCGACGACTGGGGCTTCCAGATGCCCAACATCGCGTACGTTCACGAAGAGAACTGGCGAACTGACGATGACGGAGAGCCGATTGACCCCGACGAGTTCAATGCAGCTGATGCGAGGAACTTCGATGAACACACGCTGATCTACCTCGACCCGAGCCAGGACGGCACCATCAGCGGTCTCTCGCTCACGATCAACATGGACGCCGCCGCACTCCGATCGTTCATCGTCGAGCGCAACGTCAAAGATAACTGGAAGGAGTTCGTCGAGCAGCACTACGAGCTCGCGATGGTGTTCTACACCATCACCATGTACCGCGACTACGTCGACGAGTACGGCACGAGTTTCGAGGATACGGGCCTTATAACAGCCGAGGTTGTAGCCCGCAGCATCAACGCCCTCGCCCCCACGATCATGCCGACCATCATCCCGGACGACCAGCTCGACCGGATTACGGAGTGATCAGTATGACAATAGGAAACACTATCGGGACTGAACCCCCGGCCGACGACGAACGCATCGCCCGGCACCTCCGCGAGACGGTGCTGAAGCAGGCTCGTGGCGACATTGACGAGCGGGTCCAAAGGGACTTCCCCAGCGAGCGGTTCTTTGCAGGCGCGCTGGCGCCCGAAAGCGAGGATCAGCTCGACGACCCGGACGACGACCTACAGTCGAAGATGGAGCCGACCGGCCTCGGTGCCACCGTCCGCGTACGAGGCGGCACCGAAGGCGACAAACTGACCCTTTCGGTCAACGCAAGCGTGTGGGTGCGCGTCAACCCAACGTACGACGAGATGGTGAACCGGGATTCCTTCGTCGCACTGGGGGATCGCGATGAAGACGATGAGGGCGACAGCCTACTCCCAGTTTTCGAACGAATCGAGCTCGATGTGCCCCCGATCAAGATCCCAGCAGCCATACTCCAGACGCCGAGACGGACTACTCCGGATGTCGTCCAAGAGCGTGCTCAGAAAGCGTTCCAGACGGCATTTGCTAACGCCCGTGAGTATGCTCGGAAGAACTGCGACCTCTACGCTGAAACAGACGATGACGACACCGTCCCAACGGCTGCGCTGGAAGACGAGACGAGCTTTCGTGGCTACCTCGCTGAACGTGCTGCCGAGGGGACCCCTGTTCTCCCCGATTGGCATGCCAGCCTGACTGTCGAGGTGATGGCCGATGAGGAGAACGGTGACGGCAGTAACATCGTCGACTTCGAAATCGCGAACGAGGCGGTCCAGTCGCGCGATGACGCCATTTACACCATCCGGGATCCGACACTATTCGAGGTAGGGCTCAAACTGGAGACGACGGGCGAGCTTGAGTTCGTCCCGTTCACGTTCGACCCGCTTCCCGAGGACTTCCGGTACAATCGCGACCTCTGGGGCCACGGGCGCAACTGTACGGTTACGGCACCCGAACGCGACGACCAAGAGGTGAACGAAGAGGGGATCCCGCCTGGCCGTCGCGCTCCCGACGCCGCGCCGACGGCAAATCGGTTGGAGACGCAGTTCATCCCGGAGTACCGCCAGCTCGTCTACGAATCGGCCGACCGAAACGTCGATGCGACCTTCGAGGTCCTTGCGGACCTGGAAGACGGTGGTTTCGACACCCTCGACGAGATCGCCGCCGAGATGCGGCAGTATCTTCGCGAGGAGTACGACGCCGCGCTCGAACAGTATCGGGAGCGCGAAGACTGGGACGACGACCCCGAGATGGGTGATCTGGCCGACTTCAATGCCGACCGCGATGCGTTCGAGCGCGAGATCAAACGTTTCGAGCGTGGCCTCGAGTGTCTTCGCCAGCACCCGGAAACAGTCGGTCGCGCGTTCGAGCTGATGAATGAGGCCATGGACCGGATGCACGAGTTCCCCGGCTGGCGCCTCTTCCAGCTGGTGTTCATCGTCATGGAGGTACCCGACGTGGCGAGTCGTGAGTACGAGGAGTGGGCGGAGGTCGACTGGCGCAATGGATCGACCGAGGACCGCGCGGAGGACGCTAATTCGCCCCTCGACGTCGTCGACGTGCTCTGGTTCCCGACGGGCGGTGGAAAGACCGAAGCGTTCCTCGGGGTTGCCGTCTGGAGCATGTTCTTCGACCGGCTTCGCGGGAAGAACTTCGGTGTCACGGCCTGGACGAAGTTCCCGCTCCGACTTCTCTCGCTCCAGCAGTTCCAGCGGATGACGGAGACGGTGATGTATGCCGACCTCGTCCGCCGCGAGCAGTCCGATATCGGCTCTCACCCTTCCCGTCCGTTCTCGATGGGCTATCTCGTCGGCAAGGCGAACACGCCGAACGCCCTCACCGGGTACGACAACACCAACCACCAGCGGTATCAGGGATCCTCTGGGGAGAGCCTCCGCCGTGAGGCGAAGGTCGTTCCCAGCTGTCCGGCCTGCGGCGCGGACGTTGAGGTCCAGATCACTGAGGACGACCATCGGCTGACCCACTGCTGTACAGGCAGCAGCTTCGACTGCCCGTGGCAGTCGCGGTCACTCGACTCCAGTGAGACCTACGCCGAGGAGGAACTCCCGGTTCACGTCGTCGACAACGAACTCTACCGGTACGCGCCGACGATCATTGCCGGGACGATCGACAAGATCACCGCCATCGGCTATCAGCGCAAGTTCGCCCACCTCATCACGGGCGAGATGGACCTCGAGTGTCCGATTCACGGGTTTGCGAGCCTCGGTGAATGTACCGAGAAGTACGGCTGTCCGATCGACCAGGACGATTTCTCCGACATGGCGCGTCCGGTCGAGCCCTACGACCCTGCGCCGTCGCTGATGGTTCCCGACGAACTCCACCTGCTCGAAGAGAGCATGGGGAGCTTCGACGGTCACTACGAGACGGGCGTGGCTCAACTCCAGGAGCTCGTCGAGGCCGGGAAGACGAAGGTCATCGCGCCGACAGCGACGATCACCGGGTTCGAAGACCAAGTGCACAACCTGTTCATGCGCCCGGCCGAACGGTACCCCTCTCCCGGCCCGTACCTGCGCGAGAACTTCTACGCACAGGAGCGCGCAGAGACCCAGCGTTACTACATCGGGCTGGTTCCCCACGGGAAAACCCACATCAACTCCATCATCGATCTCCTGTTCTACTATCACCGGGAGATCCAGAACCTGTTCCGCAAGTCTCTGAATGAGCCGAGTCAGGTGCTGACGGGTGCTGCCCTCGAGGGGACGGACACGACAGCACCGCTCGCAGCCGACTCGATCGACGAGGTGCTGGCGCTGCTCAGCTACTACAGCACCAGCATCACCTATCTCCTGTCGAAGAAAGACGGGGATCGACTCGATCAGTCCATCGTCTCCCAGCTCGACGCCTATCTCCAGGAAGACGGCCGACCCCCGCTGGCCTCCGAGCGGATGACGGGTGGGACCGGGTTCGAGACCATCATGGAGGTTCTAGATATCGTGGAGGACCCCTGGGACGAGGAGGCCGACGAACAGATCCTCAACCGACTGATCGATCGCGGGGTGCTCGAGGAGGATGTGACAGATTCCGTCCTCTCGCTCCGGAGCACGCTCGAGGGGAGCCTCG